>WRKK01000238.1 GCA_009782245.1 Defluviitaleaceae bacterium
GCTCAATGGCTCAATGGCTCAATGGCTCAATGGCTCAATGGCTCAATGGCTCAATGGCTCAATGGCTCAATGGCTCAATGGCTCAATGGCTCAATTTAATTATCTCACATGAAAATTGTTTTGTCAAATTTTTTTCAAAAAAATTTTTGGCGACCGCAAATTGCCCGTAGGAGCGGATATTATCCGCCCACAATCGTTAAAAAACAGCATTTTTTATCACTAGCTTAAAAAATTTTAGCGGGTCAAGGGGCGCGCTCCTTGCGGGTTCTAAGGGCAGAGCCCTTAGCGGGGTGTGGGGCAGAGCCCCACGGTTTTATGGCATCACAGGCAAATCCACCCAAAACAAACACCCCTCCGCCGTATTCTCCAAGCCAAACCGCACCCCCAAAATATCCAAAGATTTCTTGACAATGGTCAAGCCAAGCCCAGTTTTGCCCATTTTGTTTTGCCGCCGACTTCTGGCTTTGTCAACCATATAAAACGGCTCAAAAATATGTGCCAAATGCTCCTCGGAAATTTCGCCTGTATTTCGCACAGAAAGCCGAATTTTCGCCGCTCCAACCTGCGAAAAAATCTCGATTTTGCCTGTTGGCGGAGTGTTTTGCACCGCATTCATAAAAATATTAGAAAACGCCTTTTTCAGCAAAAATAAATCCGTGCGGCAAAACAAATTTTCCGAGATTTTTACCGAAATCTCCGCCTGTATATCATGTTTTGCAATTTCCTCTGAAACCAAACGGTTTATATCAATTTTTGTGGGCTGCGGATTGTACTTTTCATTTAGCTTGACAATGTCCAAAATCTCGTATATTATCGAGGTTTGCGTGTCCATTAGCCTAATGCACTCCTGCAAATATTTTGGGTGGTTGCTGTAATCTCCGATATTTGCCAACATTCCCTCCAACAGTAGGCTGGTGGCGGCTATCGGCGTTTTTAACTCATGCGATGCCGCCGAGAAAAAATAATTTTGCGATTCCTCCATTTCTCGCCGCCGCTGGTTCTCATTTTCCAACATTATAATCGTGCTTTTCAGCTTGTTGTACATATTGTGAACGTCCTGCGAAAGGTCGCCGATTTCGTCATTGCGTGGCGGCGGCGGCTTTATTGGCAATAATTGCACCATTTTCTTGGTATCTTTTACGAGATTTTTTATCGGAAATGTCATCTGTTTTGCGAAAATTGCCGTGCTTGCCAAAGCGATGACGATGACCAAAAACACCGTTAAAATCACGGTATTTAGCAGATTTGACTCCGTTTGCGGCAGAGAATCCTGGGCGGCAAGCGTGTAGCCGCCCATATTCACAAAAAGCACCCTGAAATTCTGAAAATTATCCTGCTCAAACGTGCTAAAAACGGTGTTTTGTTCGCTGTCCATTATACGAAAAACGAACGTGCGATTAACGTCCGCAAATTGCCGCGCCGTGTCCAGCATTTCAAGCCTGTCCGCCGTTAAAAACTGCTCATAAAGCAAGCTATAATCACGTTGCAAACGCTGCAACTGTTGCGTGGCGTAAAACGCCGTAATCTGCTGATAAAACATCGCAAACGCCACGCCCACCACGATAATCAGAAAAACGGTCGTGTACACAAAAGTTTTCGCAAATATCCCAAATCTCGGAAATTTTCCACATTTTTTCATTAGTTTACCTCCATTCGGTAGCCCACGCCGCGCACGGTTTTTATGATGTCTGTGGGCAATTTTGCACGTAAATTTTTTATGTGGACTTGTATCGTATTTTCCAGCCGATCGAAATCATAGCCGTAAATATGGGATAAAATGGCATCATGCGAGAGCGTTCGCCCTTTATTTTGGGCGAGCAACAGCAAAATCTCAAATTCTTTGACGGTCAACGGAATTTCTACACCGTTGTGCATGGTCTTGTAATCGGCAGGAAACAGCAGAATATCGCCGCATTTTATTTCTTTAAGCAACGCACCGCTCCGCCGTAACAGGGCTTCCACACGCTTTAACAGCAGTTGAATTTTGAACGGTTTTGTAACGTAATCGTCCGCCTCCGCCTCAAATGAGCGAATTTGGTTATTTTCGTCCGATAACGCCGAAAGCATGATTACAGGCGTGTTGTTCAAACTGCGGATTTCCTTTAACAAGGCGTGTCCGTCCGTGCCAGGTAGCATGATGTCCAAAATAGCCAAATTATAGGAATTGTCATAGATTTTTTGCATTGCAACATCGCCGTCCGTGCAAGCGTCAACTTCATATCCAGCGGCTTGCAGAAAGGTTTTCACCGTATCCAAGATATTTTGGTCGTCCTCAACCAGTAAAATTTTCATGTGATTTCCTCCAATTTTTTTGTATGATTTTATTTTACCACACAATTTCTTAAATGTCAAATTTTTTCGGTTTTTTATAAAATCCATTGGAAAAGCCCGATTTTGCGGGCTTTTCCAATGGTGTAAATTTACAAAATCCGCCCACCAACCAACCGCAAAACCCTATCCGCCGCCGCACTAACCTCATCAGAATGGGTTACAATAATCACGCATTTTCCCTCGCCGTGTGCCAATTTTGCGAAAATATCCAAAATTTCGCCCTCGGTTATCTCGTCCAAATTGCCTGTCGGCTCGTCCGCAATAATCACGGCTGGATTGTGCGACAACGCCCTCGCAATGCCGACTCTCTGCTGTTCGCCGCCCGATAGCCGCAAAATTTTGCGGTCGGCGGTTTCTCGGTCAATGCCGACTTTCGCCAGCAACTCGTACGCCAAGCGTTTTTTCTCTGTCGCCGTCGCCGCAACTCCGCTTATATTCATGGATAGCGTGATATTGTACACCGCCGTGGAGTTCAGCAACAGGTTAAAACTCTGAAAAATTACGCCGATATGTTGCGACCTGTACTCGTCCCTGTCAAGCGTTTTCAGAGATTTTCCGTTGTACAAAACCTCGCCCTCTTTGCAGGTGTCCAAGCCAGAAATCAGCGATAATAGCGTACTTTTGCCAGCGCCCGACTCGCCCACGATTGCGTAAATTTTGCCGCTCTCAAATTGGGCGTTTATATTCCGCAAAACTCGCTCTGTGCCGCCCTCGTAGCTGTAACTCACGTTTTTTAACTCTAATCCCATTTTTTACGTCCTTTCCATTAAAATTTTTATCGGCTCGCTTTTTGTGATTTGGCTTACCGAGATTATCCCCACCAAACTCGCCAATAGCAAGGAAATCGCCAATATTTGCAATGCCGTTGTCGCATTTATCAAAATGTCAATCTGCAAATTTTCCGAGAAATTTTCGGTTGACAATGCGTCCGCCGATTCGCTTGCAAGCCTTTCTGCTAAGGTGGTTGCGGTGCTTTCGCCGTCCGCATTGGACAAAATTTGCCCTGCCAAAATATTATCGGAAATGGGCTGTGATAGAAAATTGCCAGCCGCCATGCCCAAAACAAAGCAAAACCCAGTAATTATCACGTTTTCCGCCCAGATGACAAACGCCACTTTCCGCTTTTTCAAGCCCATTGCTCGCAACACGCCAATCTCATATTTGCGTTCACGAATCGCAATAACCGACAGCAACGCCATTATCACGCCGCCCAAGACCACAACCACCGCCAAAAATGTAATTGCCAAACTTTGCAGACTCTCGACAGGGGCGACAATGCTTGCAAACGCCGCCTCGTCCGTGCGGACGGCGTAATTTTCAGGCAAACCTTTTTCTCGCAATTCCGCCTCAAAATCCGATAAAAGCAGCGGCGAAACCAAGTAAAATACAGCATCTGTGCCGCGCGGCGTGTCCTGCAAATCCCAGCCCAGCACAAAATCCGAATTTGCAAAATCCGAAAACTGCTCCGCCGTGAATGTTGCTTGATTTTGGGCGGCTTGACCAGTTATCATTTGACCGCCGCCAGTTCCGCCTGTTTCGCCAAGTGTCTGCATTTGCGGCACTATACGCACCGCACTTTGCAGGCTCGTCCGAGTTTCCTCAATCACGAGATTTGTCGCATTGAAAATGGACAAAGCCACCACAATCGCCGTGATTATCGCAAAAGTTATGCCCAACAACAGCATATTTCGCCCTTTATTTTTGCCCAAATTCAACATTGCGTGTTCCAGTAAATACATTATTTTCTCCTCCTTTTTTGCGTTTGCGGTGCGTTGACATTTCCGTCAAATCGGCGGAAAATGCCCTTTTCCACGTGCCAAATCTCGTCTGCGATTGTCGTAACTCGGCGTGAATGTGTTACGATTATCACGCATTTTCCCTGTTCGTGGGCGATATTTTCAAAGATTTTCAGCACTTTGCCCTCGGTTTCTTTGTCGAGATTGCCTGTCGGTTCGTCCGCCACGATTAGCGGCGGATTATGTGCGATTGCCCTTGCAATGGCGATTCTCTGCTGTTCGCCGCCTGATAATTTCAGAATTTTTCGGCGGCTTTTCTCTGGGGAAATTCCCATAGTTTTTAGCAACTCCAACGCTCGAGTTTTATTGCCCCCAACTCCGCTGATATTCATGGATAGCACGATATTATCCAGCGCCGTTGCGGTTGGGATTAGGTTCAAACTTTGAAAAACCATTCCCATTTGCCGCGCGCGGTAGTGGTTGCGGTTGATTTTCGCCAAATTTTCGCCATTGTAGACGATTTCGCCGCCAGTCGCCACGTCCAAGCCGGACAGCAGGGCGAGCAGCGTACTTTTGCCCGCGCCCGATTTGCCTACGATTGTGTAGACTTTGCCTGGGGAAAATTCCAGGTTGACATCTTTGAAGATTGTCCTTGTTGTGCCCTCGTATTTGTACGAGATATTTTTTAATGCTAACATTTTGCCCTCTTTTCTACCGAGAAATCCAATAAATCTAATTTCCGAGTTTTTATCTTTCGCTTATCGTTCACGTAAAATTTTTAACGGCTCATATTGTGAAATTATCACAACGCCAATTATCCCAGATAACGCCGCTAACGCCAAAGTTATAGCAATTATTTGCAAAATTACGGCGACTTCTAGGGATATTTGAATTTCGCTGGCTGGCGTGTAGCCCTGTGCGGCATCGTCCGTTTGCATTTGTCCGCCTGCGAAAAGTACACGGTTTGCTCCGCCTGTTTCCGAGATTTCTTGGTTGGCGGTGGCGACTCTGCCCTCGAGGATAAAATCTGCGATAGGTTGCGAAATTGCGTTACCTATCCCAAGCCCCAAAATTAGGCAAACGGCGGCAATTATGACCGTTTCCGCCAAAATGCCAAACGCAACTTTTGCACGCTCCAAGCCCATTGCGCGCAACACGCCGACCTCGTATTTGCGTTCGCGTACCGCCATGTACGAGATTAGTGCGAGTGTGATTGCCCCCAAAATCAGCACGATGAACATGAACGTGGTCGCCGCACTGTGCATTCCTGCGAGTGGGCCCGTTACTCGGTCAAACGCCGCCTGGTTTATCGCCACATTGTAAGTTATCGGCAAGCCCAGCGCACGGACTTCTGCCTCAAAAGCCGTGATGTTGGCTGGGTCGGCGAGGAAATATTCCACTTGCATATCCAGCCCTGCGTTGGTTTGCCAGCCGCCTGCGATAAGCGTGTCAAAGCTAGTGATAATCTCGTTTCGGCGATTGTCGGCAAAACGTCCGTTCATTGCCAAAAAGAAGTTAACATACGGCTCGGTGCGGTCGGCGTAAATGCCCACGATTTCTAGCGTGTAGACGATTCCATCGCTGTACGCCGCCGAAAGCGTGATTGTATCGCCGATTGTGAGGGCGTTTTGGACGGCGAGTTCTTCGCTTATGATTGCCTCGTTCAAATTTTCAAACATTCTGCCCTGCGAAATTTCTCGGAAACTGCCGAAATCCGCCAAACTTGCTGGCTCGGACGTTCCGACAAGGCGGCTAGTTTCCACCAAAACGACCTCGCCGTTATCGTTGATGCGTGTTGTGCTACCAGGCGTTTCCGAGAAATCGTCAACGGCACGAAAACTGTCGCTCCAAGCGTACATTGCGGCGTTGAAAACGCTGTTACGCAAATAGGCGGATTCGGCGAACTGCATAAAACTGGCGATTGGCACAAAGGCGGCATCGTCCCTGCCCAAGCCGATTTGCCGCATTTCTATAAAATCCTGGCGAATCTCCACGCGCGAGCCTAAATCTAGGCGGATTGTGTCGATTATCCGCGCGGCGGCGTTGTTTATGGTAAGCGTAACCACCGCAGCCATCACGATTGCCAGCGTAACCACCGCTATTAGTGCGTTGCGGCTTTTGTTGCGTTCCAAATTTTTTATTGCGTTTGATAGTAGATACATTAAAATTCCTCCTTGTTTTTGGCTGTTTTGTGGGATTTGTTGGGTTCTTGTTGTTCCTCGTTTTCGTTTTCGGCGTTAAACCATTCGTCGTGGGGTTCGTCTTCGGCGGTTGCGAGGGGCGGCGGCGGTTGGGGCGGTTTTTTGCCGATAATCACGCCGATTCCTGCCAAGATTGCGGCAAAAATGAAGTATTGTCCGCTGTTTGCCATGTGAAAGCTGATTATGTCGTAGAGGTTGGCGGCAACGGTAATCTGCCCAATTTGCAGGGCTTCGGCGATAATCTCCGTGCCACGGCTGTATGACCAGATTGCGTAGGTCAGCAGTAGTGCGGAAATGCCGTAAAATAGGTACTTTGTGGCTTGCATGGGTGTTCCTCCTTTGTTGTTGATATTTATATTATAGCGGCGGTTTCTGTATTTTGGCTGAAATTTGGTTGAAGTTTTTATGAAGTTTTTGGCGAAATTTTTTATTCAAAAATCTGCAAGCAAAAAAAGGCGGAATGTCAAAAATTCCACCCCTGCTGTGTAACTTTCCTGTTTTCGCTATTCCCCTGCCGTGTTTACGGTATAAATCCGCTGATTTTCTAGGATAATGTTGGTCTTCTTCGGCTCGTCAATCGGAATCAAAATAAGTTCCCACTTCGCAAAGTCAAAGGTAACGACAAAATACCGCAAAATATCCAGCCCTATCAAATTGGGATAATCCTTGTCGTCGTCTGCCAAAATATGTAGCGGCCAGTTGACTAAATCTCTACCGAAAAAGTTGACAGCTGGCAGTATTACGTAAGTGGCGGACTTTTTTTCAACCCCTGCGGATTGCATTGTTCTATTTGGGTCGGTTATTGCGTTTGCGGTTATCCAGTCGTTGTCGTAGCCCAACTCGTTTAACGTTTCTTTGCTTATGGTGGTAATGTCCGCACCTGTGTCTAGTTTGAAATCTTTCGGCTCTAAAATTACCTCGTTTAATGGTTTCAAAAATACATCAATTATGCCGCGCCCCTCTGGAGAAATTGGGATTGGTTCATTAAACAATGTAAACTCCCCCTAACTCAAGCACGGTTGGGTCGCCTGCTTTATTTCCTTGGGAAAACGAAATCCCTCTCCCTGTGCCGTCTTCTATCCGCTTTCCTCGCCAGTCTTCCTTGGTGTCTGCTGTGT
>WRKK01000239.1 GCA_009782245.1 Defluviitaleaceae bacterium
ATATATATATCGTGTCAAGAGCGGTTATTTACGAAATTTTCGATGATTTTTGGGTATTTTTTGTGCAAAATGTACATGGGAATTATTTTGCGGTTTAATTGTTGTGCAAAATTGACAAATTTATTTTTTCGCAAAAATTGCTTGCACCACAAAAAAAGCCCAATCCTATAAAATTGGGCTATACCTTTCAATTAATAATATCCACCCGCTATCTTACCCAAACCCCAAAACTCTCCTGCATATATTTTGACACATCAATCTTGTAAACATCGTTCAAAATTCCCCGCAAAACAATATTTTCGGAGGTATCGTTTGCTAATATTTCGCCGTTATTCATAATAATTAGCCTGTTGCTTAGTCGCATTGCCAAATTTATATCGTGCAAAACGCCGATAACAATGCGGTTTTCGCCGTTGCTTGCGTTTGACCACTCTTTTAAGTAGTCAATAATATCCAGTTGACATTTTAAGTCCAAATGATTGGTGGGTTCGTCTAGTAGGATTATTTTGGGCTGCTGTGCTAACGCCCTTGCTAAAAATACCCGCTGCAACTGCCCACCCGATAAATGCAAAATATTTTTGTCTTTTTGGGATAACATACCCACGGCGGCTAATGCGGTTAAAACGGCGGTTTTATCGGCACTGTTCGGGCTGCCCGAAAATCGGCTTTTTATATGCAAATAACGCCCCATCATAACAGTATCAAATACGCTGTAGGAAAAATATATGTTCGGCTGTTGGCTCAACATTGCAACATTAAGCGAAATCTCCTGCCGCGACATTTTGCTGGACGGCTTATCAAATATCTCAATATTGCCGCTATAAGCCAAAATATTGGCAATCACTTTTAACAAAGTGGTTTTTCCGCAACCATTCGGCCCAACAACAGCCAAATTTTCCGCAACATCAAACGAAATATTTTTAATTATATCAACGCCGCCATAACCAGCGTAAACATTTGTTAATTTTAGCATCGCAAATCCTTTCTGAATGGGAATCAGCAGTTGTAAATTTCGGGCGACCGACCCGCCCCCGTCTGCTGGCGGACAGGTGCCAGACGGGCAGGGACATCGGAATGAGACAAACGGGCGAACGGGGACGTTCGCCCCTACAAAAAACCACCGCAAACTTAACCATCACAACATCAACTTGCCACGAAAAACCCATTAAAAATTTTATGGGGTCAAGGGGCGAAGTCCCTTGCGGGTCCAGGGCAGAGCCTTGGCGGGTGTGGGCAGAGCCCACGGTTTTAATCTTTTAATCTTTTGAATCTACCTACCGCCCTTATCATACGGTTGGCCAGCGGCTTTTGGTGCCATTGTGTTTTTGGAGGTAAAGGCTAGGACGATTAGGGTGGCGATGTAGGGGCTCATGCGGTAGAAGTGGGCGGGGATTTCTAGGTTGCGTAGGAAATCTATGCCCGAGTAACTGGCGGCTATGGCTTGCATAAAGCCGAAAAAGAAAGCGGCGAACAAAATATGCAACGGCCGCCAGCCGCCAAAAATAAGCACCGCCAAAGCCAAAAACCCATAGCCCGAAACAGTTGCGTTAAAAGTGGTGGAAGTCGGCACAACCAAAACAACGCCGCCCAATCCCGCCAATGCACCCGAAATTAACACGCCAGCATATCGCATTTTGGCAACGTTTACGCCAACCGAATCCGCCGCGTGCGGGTGCTCGCCGCAAGCCCGCAACCGCAAGCCAAACCTAGTTTTGTACAGCACAAAAGTGGAAATCGCCAATATTAAAAATCCCAAATAGGTTGTAATGTAGGCGTTTTGAAAAAACATTGGACCTATTAACGGAATATCGCCCAAATGCGGCACTCTCTCTAGCCTAAATTGATCGGAAAAATGCACTTGCTGGTGTCCGCTTACCGCTCTGGATACGTATATCGCAAACGCTGGCGCAAACATATTTATTGCAACGCCGCTAATTGTTTGATCGGCTTTCATGTTGATTGCCGCATATGCGTGAAAAAACGATAACGCCATGCCCGTTAAAGCGGCAATAATCAACGCAATCAGCAAAATAGGCTGTCCTGGCAACCTGTCTTGAAACGTGCTAATAAACAATATCCCAACAAAAGCCCCCACTAGCATTTTGCCCTCCAAGGCAATGTTGACAATGCCCGAACGCTCCGAAAAAAGCCCGCCCAACGCCACAACTAACAGCGGAATAAGGAAAAACATCGTGTTTTGTACCACAAAATAAAACATACTACACCGCCTTTCCTTTGGTGGATTTTGCGGATTTGCTGGATTTATCCGCGCCGAACTTGATAAAATTGCCGAAAATTGCGGCTGTTTTGGCTATCACATTGCCCAGCTGGGTGCGAACCAACAACACAAACGCACAAAAATAGATTATAACGGCTATCGCAATTTCAATTATTTCTTGTGCAAAGCCGAGCGGCTGAATGTTAAAACCGCCCCGTTGCAAGTACGCAATTAAAACGCCCGAAAATATTATTCCGATAGGGTGGTTTAGCCCCAAAAGCGAAACGGAGATTCCCATAAAACCCTCGTTTGCCAGCACATCGGCAACGCTCATTGTGCGGCCAGCCCCCGATAAAAAGTGCATACCGCCGCCCAATCCCGCCAACGCACCCGAAATCATCATGGAAAAAATTATGCTACGGTTTTCGTTTATACCCGCATATTTTGCGGCATCTTTATTAAGGCCGCAAGCCTTTAACTCGTAGCCAAAAGTGGTGCGGTCTAAAATAATGTACATTAGCAGCGCCGAAAATATCGCTACAAAAATGCTGGCGTTTAGCGGCGAAGCCCGCACCGCATCGGTAAAAATAGAATCCAAGCCCCAAATCGGAATATGCGTACTAGGCGGCACACGCTGCGAAGATGCTCGCATTGGGTCAAAAATGGTGGTAAGTATCAAATAATTTACCAAAAACATTCCAATATAATTTGTCATAATGCACGAGATAACTTCGTGGACGTTGCGGTAGGCTTTCAACAGCCCAGGAATAGCCGCCCACAACGCACCCGCCAACATTGCCGCCGCCAACGCCGCAATAATACGCAAAGGCGGCGCTAAAAATTCAAAATTTAGTGCAATATAAACCGCAACAAAAGCGCCAAAAGTAAATTGTCCGCTTGCACCAATGTTAAAAAGCCCCGTTTTATAGGCAAAACCTACGGATAATCCCGTCATTATAATGGGCGTTGCAAAATATAACACATCGCCAAAATTCCGCAACGAGCTAAAGCCAAACGTTAGTATGGTAACAATCGCCGCTGGTGCTTGGCTTGCGTTGCTGATAAACAGCACAATAAAGCCCAGCAACATTCCCGCAATAACCACCGCAACCGACGAAACAATGCTTAGCCCGCTACCTTTCAAAAATTTGTCCATAAAATCGCCTTTCATGCCACAGCCGCCTCCCTTTTTGCCCCTGCCATGTACAAGCCCAATTCCTTAAACGTGATATTCTGCGGGTTTACGTTGGCGACAATTTCGCCCTCGTACATGACAAGTACCCTATCGGAGATATTCATAACTTCTTCTAATTCCAGCGAGATAAGCAACACAGCTTTTCCCTCGTCCCGTTGTGCCAAAAGTTGTTTGTGTATGTATTCTATTGCGCCAACGTCCAGTCCGCGCGTGGGTTGCACGGCGATTAATAGTTTGGGCGAATTGGCTATTTCGCGGGCTAAAATTATTTTTTGCTGGTTGCCGCCCGACATCGCCCTAACAATGCTATTACTGCCCTCGCTGGCACGAATATCAAAACGTTCGACTAGCTGATTGGCGTATTCTCGAATTTTACCTTTTTGCAAAAATCCCATTTTTTGGAACGGCGTTTTGTAGTAATTTTGCAGCACGGTGTTATATGCCAGGTTGTAATCCAATATTAAGCCGTGTTTGTGGCGGTCTTCTGGGATATGCGACATTCCTTGTGTGCCACGGTTGCGTATGCTGGCATTTGTGATATTTACGCCAGAAATAGCCACCGTACCCGAGTCCACCGCCGTCAGCCCTGTTATTGCGTTTACCAAATCGGTTTGACCGTTGCCCTCTATGCCAGCAATACAGAGTATTTCGCCAGCTTTTACGTCAAAAGTTATGTTGGTCAGCTTATTTTTCTGGCTATCGCCTTTTTGCGTTAGATTTTTTACTTGCAGGATAGTTTCGCCGATTTGCGGCGTTTTTTTGGTTAAAGTAAGCGATAATTTTCTGCCAACCATCATCTCGGACATTTCCTCTTTTGAAGTAGCGGCGACATCTACCGTACCGATTAGTTTACCTTTACGCAAAACAGAACAGCGGTCGGCGGCTTGTTTTATTTCGTCTAGTTTGTGGGTTATGAATAAAATGGATTTGCCCTCGGCTGCCATGTTTCGCATGGTTGCTATAAGTGCCTCTATTTCTTGCGGAGTTAGCACGGCGGTTGGTTCGTCAAAAATAAGTATTTCGTTGTTGCGGTACAGCATTTTCAGGATTTCTACTCGCTGTTGCATACCGACGGTTATGTAGCGTATTTCTTTGTCAAGGTCAACTTCTAGTTCGTATTTTTGGGATAATTCCAGCACTTTTTGGCGGGCATCTTTCATTTGCAGCACGCCGTTTTTTGTGGTTTCCACGCCCAAGATTATATTTTCTAGTACGGTAAAATTGTGCACTAGCTTAAAATGCTGGTGCACCATGCCAATGCCCAATTTAGTGGCATCGCTTGGGCCAGTTATATTAACTTTTTCGCCATTTTTAAGAATTTCGCCCTTTTCGGCTTTATACAGCCCAAAAAGCACACTCATTAAAGTAGATTTGCCCGCACCGTTTTCGCCCAACAGTGCATGAATTTCGCCTTTTTTCAAGCCCAAAGTAATGTCATCGTTTGCAATAATTCCTGGGAATTTTTTTGTGATGTTTCTCATTTCTATAATGTGCATTAAAACCACCGCCTTTTTTCTAAACAAACTTCAAAACCGTGGGGCTCCCGCCTGTCGGCGGGCAGGCTGCCCACACCTACTATCATTAACTTAAACGATTTATATGGGGGGCGGGTCGGTCGCCCGTTTGTCCCCAACCATTACGCCCGTTCGCCCGTCCCATTTAGCCCCCACGGTTCAATATGTTAGATTACCAAAAATTATAGCACAAACAAATTTTTCATGTCAAGCGAAAATTTTGCAAAAAAACACCGTTCGCATAAAACGAGCGGTGTTTTAGATTGCGGGTTTTGCTGGCTAAAAAAACATACCCAACAAATCGATATTATCCATGCCAGACATCGCTAAATTAAAGGAAATTGCCGTATGTAGCACATTAAAAACTATCATAATTGCCATATATGCCCAAAACGGACTTACATAAAAACCGCCGCTTACTTTTTGAATTTCTGGTTGCTGGATACCTCTGTATAATATTATATAGCTTGCCAAAAAGCTGATTGACGAGAATAACAAGCTGGCAATAGGCGAAAACAAAGCAACTATAATGGATATTGCCATAATAAGGCTTGCTATTAAAGTAGCACCGCCAACCAAATTAAACAATTCCTTTGGAAAAACAATCATTCCGAACAGCTTGTATAATATTGCAACGCAACAAAACAAGCCGCCAACCCAAATAATGCCACTAATAAAAGAAAACAGCATAAGTTGGTTTAATATAGCGGTTGTATCCACAAAAAAGCCCACAAAACCGCTAAACAAGCCGCCAAAAATTACTCTGTTAAGCAACACGTAAAGTATAACAAAAAGTCCGCCCAAAACAAAACCCACAGGTGCAGTAGATTTATAGGCGGTTATCAAAGCCTGCTCTGGATCAACGGAAAATGTTTGCTTTATAGCTGTTAGGCTATCTTGTACTAAAAAATTAGGCGGTGCTGGCGGCGGCGGTGCATAGCCTGGTGGTAGTGGTGTTCCTGGTGGTAGTGGTGTTCCTGGTGGTAAGGGTGTTCCTGGTGGCGGCGGTGCATAGCCTGGTGGTAATGGCGTTCCTGGTGGTGCGGCTGGTGGTGCTGGCGGTGGTGCGGCTGGCGCAACTGGTTGCCCAGAATTTCTTGGCTCGCCGCAATTTTGGCAAAAAGCCACCCCGTCGTCAAGTCTACTTCCACATTTTGCACAAAACACAATATCGTCTCCTTTTTTGTAGCAAGAATATTGTAAAATTCTTGCATTTACTGTTTTTGAAAATATTTTTGTAAATTGGTGCTGTTTGGTGCTGTTTGGATGGATTTATCGCAATTTTTGCGTTTTATATGTATCTCATTTTGCAATAAAACAAACACAAACGTATTGTCTCATATGTTTTTTGGCTTGTCAATAGGTTTGTTAAAAAAATAATTTGGCTGCCCAGATGTTTCGTAATTTGACGATAATCGGAATGGGCAAAAATCGGAATGGGCAAACGGGCATCTGCGTACACTTTTTGAAACATTGGGGGTTTCATAACGGGCGACCGACCCGCCTGACGGCGGTCAGGCAGGTGGGCGGGAAAACCACCGCAAATTTAACCACTACATCATAAACTGACCACCAAAACCCATTAAAAATTTTAGCGGGTCAAGGGGCGCGCTCCTTGCGGGTTCTAAGGGCAGCGCCCTTAGCGGGGTGTGGGGCAGCGCCCCACGGTTTTGCAGTTGACTTAAACTTCCGACAAAACCCCGTCCGACATTCTGTAAACATTATCAGAAATATCGGCGATTTCTTGGTTGTGGGTTACAACTATAACGCAATATTGCTCTTCGTGGGCTAGTTTTTGCAAAATATCTATTACGGCTCTACCGTTGGCTAAATCTAGGTTGCCTGTGGGTTCGTCGGCTAAAATTACTTTTGCACCTGTGGATAACGCTCGGGCTATTGCCACCCGCTGCTGTTCGCCGCCCGAAAGGTTGGCGGGGTAGCGTTTGTGCTTGTTTTCGTCTATGCCGACACTGTTAAGTAGCACTTTTGCACGGTCTGTCGCCTCTTTGCGGTGCGTTCCCATAAATTCTAGTGGGTACGATACATTTTCCACCGTGGTAAGCAACGGGAACAGCTGAAACGCCTGAAATATTACCGCTATTCGCTTGCTCCTGTATTCGTTTAAGTTTAGCGTTTTTACGTCCTCGCCGCCTATGTACACCGAGCCGCTTGTTGGTGTATCCAAGCCCGCCATTATAGATAACAAAGTCGTTTTGCCGCTACCCGACGGGCCAACAACTGAATACATATGTCCCGTTTCAAAATAGGCGTTCACATTTTTTAGCACGTCTCTGTCGCCACTTTTGTATTTGTACACCACATCTTTTATCAATAAATTATCCATAATTTCTCCTATCTAAAAATATGTAAAACCGTGGGGCGCTGCCCCATAAGCACCAACTTAAGTAAATTTTTCCCTACAAACAGAACGTTTTAACAGAACGTTTTAGCAGATAAAACAAAG
>WRKK01000240.1 GCA_009782245.1 Defluviitaleaceae bacterium
GGTCGGTCGCCCGTTTCCCCATGCAGGTCGGTCGCCCGTTTCCCCATGCAGGTCAGTCGCCCGTTTCCCCATGCGGGTCGGTCGCCCGTTTCCCCATGCGGGTCGGTCGCCCCCGTTCGCCCGTCCCATCTGGTTCACAATATTTCAATAAAAACCCCTAACTTCTACCAACCAAAATCCTCCCCAAAGCACTAAAATCCCCACTATCTTCTTGCATTGCAAATGCTTGCGTTTGCGTGATAACTTTTTTAATAGTGCCGCTCATGTGGTGCAAGGCTTTTTCGGCGATTTGGGGTTGCGGGTAAAGGCTTTCAAAATCGTTGATATTTTTTAATAAATCTGCCGCTTGTTGCTGCTCCTCCAAGGTTTCAAATTGGGATATTATGCTGGCGGGTGCGGCTGTAATGTTCTGCTCGCTGTTTTGGTAGGTTAGCTGCAAAATTTTTATAGCAACAATATCGCCTAAATCTTCGAGCGGCAAAGTTTCCTTTATTTTAGCGGCAAGTTGGGGATACAATACCAACAAATTTAGCAACCCTTTTCGGGCTTTTATGAAAGCCGCATTGTTTTTTTTTGAATTATTGGCGGCATTATTGACTGCACTATTGCGTGAATTTTGCCGCATATTTTGCCGCTCTTTCGGCGGTTTATCCGTTGAAAAATTTTGCTTACGCTGGCTGACAACTTCCGTCAAAATGGCGTTTTCCGATAATCCCGTAAATTCGGCGGTTTCTTGAACGTAAACATTGGTCTCTATGGGACTGTTTATGTCGGCTAAAACTCGGGCGGCTTGCTGGGTAAAAGTTACCCGTTGCTCGGAATCATTTATGTCAAAACTTTTCGCCAATAAATCAATGCGAAAACTAGCGTGGTTTTTCGCCTGCTGTAAAAGCCGCACAAAGCCCGATGCCCCGTACTTTTTTATGTACTCGTCGGGATCTTTTACATCTTCGGTAACTTGCAAGCAACGCACTTTTATTCCCTCGTTTAACAGGATAGGAATGGCTTTATACATGGCTTTTAAGCCCGCAGTGTCGCGGTCAAACAGCAAAATTACCGCATTACAATTTATGCGTTTTAGCAATCGGCAATGCTGGCTTGTAAGCGCAGTGCCCAAAACGCCCACCGTTTGCGGAAATCCCGCTTGGTGCAACGCTATAACGTCCATGTAGCCCTCAACTATTATTATATCTTTTTGCACACCGTTTTGCAACTGTGCCTTGCGAGCGGCGTTTATTCCGTATAATAGCCGCCCTTTGCTAAATATCGGGCTTTCGGACGAATTTATATATTTTGCCGTATGTGTCTCGGTTGGTTTTATTTGCTCCGTTTGCGATTCTTTCGGCTCTATTATGCGGCCGCCAAATCCCAAAACATTATTGTCAACGTCAATAATCGGGAACATAAGGCGGTTGCGGAATCGGTCGTAATAGCCGCCGTTTTTGTTGACGGCAACAAGCCCAGATTTCAGCATATCTTCCACATTAAATTTTTGCTCCTGCAAATGTTTGTACAATTTATCCCAATCTTCAAGGGAAAAGCCCAAGCCAAATTTTTTTACGATTTTTGCGGATATTCCCCGCTCGGCAAGATATTGGCGTACAGCCGCAGATTCAGCCAAATCGGCGTTTTGCAAGTTAGCATGGTAAAATCGGGCGGCGGCGACGTGTATTTCCTGCAAAACTTTACGCAATCGCAAGTTTTCCTTAGATTTAGCGTTATCGCTGGCGTTTGCCACGGGCAGCGTGTAGTTGATTCTGTCCGCCAAAAATTTTAGTGCATCTAAAAAGTTGTAATTTTCAATTTGCATTACAAAACTGATAACGTTGCCGCCAGCCCCGCAACCAAAGCAATGATACATCTGCTTGGTAGCATTTACGCTAAAAGACGGCGTTTTTTCGTTATGAAACGGGCATAAACCAAAATGGTTGCCGCCACGGTTGGTTAATGCCACATACCTGGAAACCACTTCGATAATATCGTTGCTTGCCCTAACTTCTTCTATAACTTCCTGCGGATATATCATAAGTCCTCCTTTTTGGTTTTTGGGTTTGATTTTTTCGGGATTTTTGGCTATTTTGCATTAAACCAATTATCGCCCTCGTGCAAATCTACAACCAGCGGAACAGCCAGTTTTACAGCGTTTTCCATTTCCTCTTTCAGCAAAATTTTTACGGTTGACAATTCGCTGGCGGCAACTTCTAGCAAAAGTTCGTCGTGAACCTGCAAAATTAGCCTAGATTGCAGGTTTTCACGGGTTAGCCGTGCAACCGTGTTTACCATTGCAATTTTGATAATATCCGCCGCTGTGCCTTGAATCGGCATATTCATTGCGACCCGCTCGCCAAACGCCCGTAAATTGTGGTTGGAAGAATTTAACTCTGGGACTGCCCGCCTACGATTAAAAATTGTGCTTGCGTAACCCTTTTGTTTTGCGGATAACACGGCGTTATCCATAAATTTTTTTACGTTCGGATACTTCTGAAAGTAGCCATTTATATAGCTTTGTGCCTCGTAGCGGCTTATGCTTAAATCGCCGCTTAAGCTAAACGCGCTTATCCCGTAAATTATGCCGAAATTAACCGCTTTTGCGGCGTATCTTTGTTGCGGTTGCACGTTCGCAAGCGACACGCCAAAAACTTGCGCCGCCGTCAGGTTGTGAATATCAATATCGTTGTGAAACGCCTCGATTAAAGCCGCATCGCCCGACATATGTGCAAGCACACGTAGCTCAATTTGGCTGTAATCGGCATCTACAAAAACGAAACCGTCCGCTGGCACAAACGCCTTGCGCAACTCGCGCCCCAACGCCATTCTTATCGGGATATTCTGCAAATTGGGCTCGGAACTGGATATGCGGCCTGTTGCCGTTAATGCTTGGTTAAACGTGGAGCGAATCCTGCTGTCCGCCGAAACTAGCGGCAAAAGTCCGTCAACATAAGTGGATTTTAGCTTGGAGTGCGTACGATACGCCAAAACTTTCGAGATAATCGGGTGTTCGTTTCGCAAGCCCTCCAAAACTTCGGCGGCGGTAGAATAGCCCGATTTTGTCCGCTTTGTGCCTTTTAGCCCAAACTTCTCAAATAAAATTACGCTTAACTGGGCTGGCGAGTTTATGTTAAAGGTTTCGCCCGCCAAACCGTGAATTTCAGCGGTAAGTTGGCTTATTTGCACGTCTAAATTTTCGCCGTATTCCGAAAGTGCGGTTTTGTCAACCTGTATTCCGTAGCGTTCCATATCCGCCAAAACAAACGCCAGCGGCAACTCTATTTTTTCGTAGAGGTACGTTTGGTCGTTTTCCGCAAGCTGTTGGCACATTTTGCCGTACGCCGCCGCCATTTCCTCGGCGGACATCTCCACCGTGGGCTGATTTAGAATATAACACGCCAGCATAACGTCAAATATTTTGGCGGAATTTTCGGCGTTTTCGGCGTTTTCGGCTTTTTCAAAAAGGGCAAATTTTGGCGGACATTCATTGTTGGCAATGGCGGATTTCACGTCCCAAAACAGGTTGACATTTTGGGGGATATTTGTTAAATTTGCGGCATTTTCAGGATTGGAAAAAGCGGCATATCCGCTAGAATCAGCAGAATTTGGCAAAATTTCGGGTATTTGAGATTTTGCCATATCGTCCAAAATAGAGATTTGTTCGGTTAAAACCTGTACAGGTTTTTTTGTTTTTGCCACGTTGCCAAAGCGTCCCAGCAGCGACTTAAAATTGAGCCGTTTAACGATTGCCAAAGTGTTGTCGTTCCACATATTGGGGTACTCGGCGGAAAAGTCAAAATCAAACGGGGCATCTAAAACAATGGTGGCTAGTTTTTGGCTTAAAATGGCTTGCTGCTGGAAATTTAACAAATTTTCGGCGGCTTTTTTGGGTTTTAGTGCGGTTACATTTTCGTCAACCAGTTTAATAGCGGCGTTCAACGAGCCGCAAGCCTGGATAATTTTCAATGCCGTAACTTCGCCAATGCCAGGCACACCAGGAATATTATCAGAAGTATCGCCCATAAGTGCCTTAACATCAATATATTGAGCGGGTGTAACGCCATATTTTTCAAAAACATCTTTAGCGTTGTAGTCTTCAACTTCAGTTTTGCCGCTTTTTTTCGTTTTGGGGATACGGATTTTCGTGTGTTCGGTTGCTAGTTGCAGCAAATCACGGTCGCCAGAAACAATTATGGGTGCGTAGCCCAGTTGCTCCGCCTGCACCGCAAAAGAGCCCAAAACATCGTCCGCCTCAAAGCCTGGGCTGGTTACGATTGGAATGTTCATAGCAGTCAGCAATTCCTTTATAATCGGCACTTGCGGCGTAAACTCGGGCGGCGTGGGCTTACGGTTGCCTTTATAGTCGGCAAATTTTTTGTGTCGAAAAGTCGGCTCGGGCAAATCAAAGGCGACCGCAACTTTACTGGGCATTTCTTCGTCCAAAAACTTCAAAAAAATATTCATAAAGCCATAAATTGCGTTGGTATACTCGCCCTGCGGGGTCGCCAAAACGGGAATTGCGTAAAACCCCCTAAATAATATGCTAAAACCGTCTATTAGTAAAATTTTGTTATTGGTCATATTTTTAACGCTCCTTTTCTACAGTATAACGCTAAAATCAGAAATTGTCAACTTTCGATTAACAAGTTCAAAACCTTTTTTAATGTTTTTTGTGCTATAGCAATCAACTTAACAAAAAAACGGGCGGATAATATCCGCCCGTTTTTTGTGGAATTTATTCGGATTTAATGGGTTCGGTGGGTTCTTCGGGTTGTTGTTCGGTTTCGGGTTGTTGTTCGGTTTCGGATTCTGTTTCGGTAGGTTTTTCGGGGTTTTGTTCGGTTTCGGGTTGTTGTTCTGTTTCGGTAGGTTCTTCGGGGTTTTGTTCGGTTTCGGGTTCTGTTTCGGTTGGTTTTTCGGGGTTTTGCTCGGTTTCGGGTTCTGTTTCGGTAGGTTTTTCGGGTTGTTGTTCGGTTTCGGGTTCTGTTTCGGTGGGTTCTTCGGGTTTTTGTTCGGTTTCGGGTTCTGTTTCGGTTGGCTCTTCGGGTTTTTGTTCGGTTTCGGGTTCTGTTTCGGTGGGTTCTTCGGGGTTTTGTTCCGTTTCGGGTTCTGTTTCGGTGGGTTCTTCGGGTTGTTGTTCTGTTTCGGGTTCAGTTTCGGTAGGTTCTTCGGGTTGTTGTTCGGTTTCGGGTTCTGTTTCGGTGGGCTCTTCGGGCAATTCTTCGCTTTCGCTTTCCTCAACCAAATCAATCTCGGGGGCTAAAATTAGCAAATCGTCGTCGTTGGCATCATAGTTTGGAATCTCCCAATTTTCCCCCAATTCGGGTAAATTATCCCATACATAACCAAAATCTAGCATAAAAGGCAAAAATTCATTTTCAACAAAATCTACCGAAATAACTAGCCGCTGGAAAAAAAGCGGGTTGCCACGGTCGTCTAACAAAATTATTGTAAAATGCTGCTCTGCGGCGTTGGTTAATCTGTGCCCTGCCGCTGTGTGCAACATTGTATTTTGTAATGCAAACGCATCTGTAAAAAGTGTGCTGGCGGTTAAGTTTATGGCTGGATTCTCGGAAACGGCGGTAACAGCGGCTTGCGGGGTTGCAAAATCTCCCGCTACAAGCAAGGGGGTAAAATTCGCAAAATTTTCATTAAGCAAAATGGCTATATAATGCGGAATTTGACTAAATGTAAGACTATCCAACGCAAGCATTGTCGGCTGATCGTTTGTAATGCTAACATTGTGCTGGGCAAACCGTTGCGGCATTCCGCCTATTTCGGCGGCTGTTCCCATGTTTGTTCCCGTAAAAGTGAACAAATTGGTTGCCAATAGTTGCTCGTTGACAAGTTGCTGTTGCACGGGTACGGTTAAAGTGCCTGTTGTTGCGATATTGCCCAAAGTATCCTGCATTGTTATCGTAAAAACTAGGTTGCCCGTTTCGGTAACGGGAAAACTGCCGTCCAAAATGGTTTTTGTTACATCGGTGTCATTTTGGGTTATAGTAGCGGAAAAATTGGCAAATATTGGGTTTATCGTAATGCCTAACGTGCTATTTTGTGCGGTTACGGTAAATTGCGGCGTTTTTTGAGCGTTTGCCGTCAGCCTGTGAAACTGCATAGAATTATTGTCAACATACAAATTAACACCTGTTACAAGGGCTACGTTAGGCGGCGGCACGGCGGCTGGGGCGGTTACAATTACTGTTAAATTTTGGTTGCCTACCATTTCATCGTTGTACAAAAACCGCAATTCTAAGTGTGTAGTGTCGTTTACTGGAAAACCGCGCCCGTTTACGGCTAAATTTTGGCTAAAAATTTGCGTTGTTATATTATTTCCTTGAAAAAACACGTGTATTGTGTCAAAATCGGGACTGCTTTCGATTATAGAAATGCCAATATAGTTGCCTCTGGTATCTGTTGGTGCTGTAAAAATAACGGTGCTGTTTTGGTTAGTGCTAATTGTTTCGCTGTTGGAAACGGTGCTACGATTGCCCTCTTCGTCTTCGGTGGCAAACTGCACCTGAAAAGTAGCGGCGGTAATGCCAGTTGGTTCGCTTGGCGGCGGTTGCGGAAACGTCGCCAATCTAGGCGGTGGCTCTATTTCGGGCGGCCGCCGTTCTTCCAGCATTTGCGGAATCCTAAATATCATATCTGGGTCAAAAAAAGTGCTGTTATCTAGCAAATATTGGCCATTTTCCCAAATTGCGGTTAGGGTAAAATAGTCTAATTCGTCCAAATAAATTTCGCTTATCGTTAAATTTAGGTTGACATCTGGTTTAAGCCATTCGTCCAAAATTTCGCCCGATATTGCTATTTCTGGCTCTGTGTCGGCGTACCATGCGGTTAGCTGTTGCCCCTCGGTTAGCATAGTGCCGCCAATTTCGCCAGCACCTGTTAGCATCGTTATAAAAACGGCATCTTCGGAACGAGCTATTGTAAACATTGTGCCACGCACGACCATAGCAACATTGCCAACGTTTAGCGTAAATGGCTGTTCGGTTGGGTGCTGGGCTATGTGAGCCAACGCACTGCCGCTTTCCACGGTTAGTTCCAGCAAATTACTGGTAAGCCCTACCGAAACTTCGCTATTTTGATCCATTTTCAATAGCGAGTGCATATCCAACCGCAAGTACACATCTGTAGCAATGCCAGTTGTCAAATAATCGCCGTCGCCCAGCCGCAAATTTCTAGTAGGCCGAACCTGCCGACCATTCGGCCGCACCAACTCCGAATTTCTACCCGCAACCCTAAAAACCGATATAGTCCGCGAACGTGCCGCCGCCGCTTGCACAGTCTGCACCTGCAACATCGGTACAATCGCCACAATCATAACAAAAAACATCGTAAAAACAAACAAATTTTTGTAACTTTTTAACAAATTTATCCCTTCTTTCTGTGAAAAAATCAAAACCGTGGGGCTCTG
>WRKK01000241.1 GCA_009782245.1 Defluviitaleaceae bacterium
GCATATTTCCGAAAATATCCTGCATAATGCCGCCGCTCGTGTTCGCAATCGCCATATTTCCACCGCCGATGCCTATATCAAAAATAGAAACCACGCCGACAACGCCCATAAAAGCAAAGGACGATATGAACAGCACAATGCTTAAAATTAGCGGAATTTTGAACTTTCCAGGAGCAGGTACGTCTTTTTTCGTGCGACCCACCAAAAGGTAGATAATAATCCCCAAAAAATTGGTTATAAAAACCGCTACCGCCGCCCATAATAGCGGCGATTGTTCCGATTTTACCTTGGCATCGTGATAAGTCCACAAAGCCAAAAACACCATCATTATCAACGTTGCGCCAGCCACCACAAGACCGCTGATTAAAAATAAACTCATCATATAAAATCCTCCTTACGGGTCAAATCGCCCGTTTTCCTAATTTTTGGCTAAATAGCAGCCCACTCGCCGCACTAGACGAGAGTAACCAATAATAGCCAATTCCGAGAATTACTATCGGGAAACCGCCAAACGGCAACATTCCCAAGATTCCCCATGCTCCAATTACTACCAGTACCACAGCCGAGAATATCAGAGAAACGGCGGCGGCAAACCCCACCAAATAAAGCCAAGTTTCCATTTTGTGATGTACAAAGTTTCCGATATTTTGTTGATTTTCAGCGACCTCGGCGGTTTCGGTGGCTTTAGCTATTTTGTCAAGTAAGGCGGCGTGTAGATTCGCCTTTACCTGCGGCGGAACATCTCGGCGTTCCGAGAAAAATTCTCGTAAATCGCTGTCCAATTTTTCGGTTTTGCTACTCTTGATATTCATGTATACCCCCCTTTTCTAAGAATTTTTTTAGAATTTTCCGCCCTGTGTGCAAGCGGCTTTTTACCGTGCCTGTCGGAATATCAAGGGCGGCGGCGATTTCCTCTACCGAGAAATCCTCGTAATAGTGCATTATTAGGGGAATCCGCACCTTTTCTTTCAGCGTGTCCAAGCCTTTTTGTATACAAGCGTTCAACTCCTGCCGTTCCAAGTTTTTCGTGAGATTTTCGGCTGGGCTGGCGGCGTTAAAGGCTGAATCTAGCGGAATTTCGGGGGCAATTTCTGCTCGCCGACCTGCCTTGCGGACGAGGTTTTTCCATTTTCCCGCCGCTATCGCCAACGCATACGATTTCGGATTTTGCAAATTGTCAATGTCGGCACGTGTTTCAAAGGCAAAAAGCATGGTTTCTTGGTATAAATCTTCCGCCGCTTGCTGATTTCTGGCTAGGTACAGGCAAAAGGTGTAAATATCTTTCTCGTGGAGCGTTAAAAAATTTTCAAATTGCGTTACGTCCATTTTGCCCTCCTTGGTGTTGCGTTTGTTGCTTGCGTTCTTAATATATTGTCGTGAGTTTCGGTTTGGTTCAAAAAAATTTCGCCTGCAGGTTTGTTGCTTTTGTTTCATTTTATCACGTTCTCAATAGATATTGTCGTGAGTTGGCAAATGGTTCAAAAAATTTTTTGGCTTGCGAAAAATTTTTTTCACGTTGAGTTTATCGCCGTTTTATCACGTTTTTCGGTCGTTCGCAACAACAGGTTGCGAAAATCCCCGCAATAAGTGCTTGACACCCACAGCCCAATAAATTATAATATTATCACAAGCAACACGGACAACCCCATTTTCGCCGCTTTTCGCCAACCGTCCGCTAGGCTTGCCAAAAATAACTAATAAATATAGAAGAGGAGCAATTATGAAAAGTCTAAGAAAATTTGTAAATTTAGCGGCGGTTACGTTTTTCGCAATGGCGATTTTTGCCGCTTGTGGGGAAAACACGGAAGATTTTACGGAAACGCCGTTGCCCACCGCCAACGCCGCATTGTCGCCAACTTCCGTAGAAATACAAGGGCAAAATTTCAGCACGGAACTTGAAATTTTGAATTTGCGTGGCGAAAATTTAAGCAACGAGGACATTTTGCCGTTGCAATATATGAAAAATCTGACAGAACTAAATTTGGGCAACAACGATATAAGCGATATTGCACCGCTTTCCGAGTTGAAAAATTTGGTTTGGTTGGAATTGGACGGCAATCGAATTTCCGATATTTCGGCGTTGTCAACTTTGGAAAATTTAAGTGTTTTGTTCATTAACGATAATGAAATTTCCGATATTTCGCCGCTTGTTGGGCTTAATTTACACCATTTAAGCGTTCACAACAATCAAATCTCGGATTTAACGCCGCTCGCCGATTTTAACCCTGCATTATATGTGAATTTGACGGGCAATCCGATAACCGATTGGTCGCCTGTGGAGCATATCGAGGACGTTTTGGGTCGCCCAGAAGAATTGACCGAACAAGCGGCAAGACGAGTGAAATTTACGCTTTTTGCCAAGGCTTTACGAGAATTTAACGAGACCAGAGCACCTCTTTCCGAATATTTTCCGCCCGATTTTCCCATGAGCATTGCACATATTGTAGATTTGGACGGAAACGGCACTTTGGGCGTGTTGGCACTTCGCCATGAGGAGACAGAGTTTGGAATTTTTGTAACAGGACGGATATTTTTCGTTGCGGTTAGAGAAATTTTCTACAAAGATTTGGGATTTTTGGCAGGATTTCCATTTGTGGCGGCGGTTACGCAACCACAAAATGGCGGTTTTGGGCGACCAGTTTTAACAGGCGGCGACGGGGAAACTGTGCTTTACACGACTTTTGACTTCATATTTAGCCCACAACACGGCTGGCAAGTAGTTGAATATTTTGCGATACGCCACGAAATGTGGGAGGGCGGAGAAATTCACTTTCAGAGTGGCGAAGAACACAGAATCCTTACGAAAGAGGAATTTGCAGAAATCTCGGAAAATTTTGGACTTGGCAATTTGATATTGCAGTTTTCCGCAGAGGAATTTATAGAAATCTCTGAAAATCATGAGTTTCTCCGTATAGGGCAGTTTTCCATGCCCGACCACACGGAATTTATTTTTTCTCAATCGTTTGAATAAAATTTGCGATAAAATTTGCAATAAAATTTGCGAAAAGGAGCGAGCCAATACGAGAGGCTTGCTCCTTGCAGTACGGAGTTTGGCGAGTTTGGAAAATTTGCCAAAAAATCTATAATTTCAAGGTTTCAAAATCCGCAAACGGTAGCAATTCATCGCCGTAATTTTTAATTTTTTCATAAGAGAATGGTTCGCCGCACCGCCAGCCGCCGCCCCAACAACAGGTAAAATCTGCAATAATTTCGCAATATCCATGTAATCTCGGTACTCAATTTGCAATTTTTCCCAGTCCAACTCAATCTGCTGGGCGTTAGCGTCCCAATTTTTGATAATCGGGAAAAGTTCCAACCGCCGCGCGTCCCCGCAATAGGCTAGTTGAAAGACGTGGAGCATGAACAGTCGTTCCGTTTTTTCGTCAGGGTTAAAGCCGTACAATTTACAGCAGTCGAACAAAAATTTAACTTTTATAGACATCAAGGCGGGTAGGTCGCCCAAATTGACCAAAAAGCCGCCCAACCCAAAGCCAACTCCCTGTGCGACCGCCATTTTGTAGTAAACTGCAAACGCTCGCTCCACCAAAAAATCGCTCTCGGAGAGTTGCGGCTCGAGGGCTTGTTTTTCTTTCGTGAGGAGCGACGAGCCAGAAATCACGGTTTCAATCATCGTTTTTATCGCCGCCGTTATGAGGTCTTGTACTTTTTGCGGCACGAGATTTTGGATTTTACCTTGAACGCCCTTAGAAAGGCGGTTTCGTAGGCTTGGCGGTGCGATTATTTGCCGTTCCCACGTCCGCAGTTCTTTTGTAATTGTCTTGTAATATAAATTTTCCATGGTGTACCTCCAATTTTTTCTTGTTATAACAGGGGTTGTGGGGTTTGTCAATATTTTTTGTATCGTTTTTGGTGCTGTCGTCTAGTTTGTGCCACAGCCAAATGTTAATGTTTTCGCCCTTTTTTCCTTTGCGGCTACCAGAATGGTCTTCCGCAACTACTTCGGTTGATATGATTATAATATCACAATTTTGGGATCGTGTAAAGTGGTTTGCGATTTTTTTTGCTAATCCCGATTCAAAAAATCCAATTTTGAAATTCGTTTAGATAGGGGCATACAGCACAGTTGCTATAATTAGGGCAGAAAACGCCGTTATAACAATCGCAAAAAACGTGGCGAAAAAGTAAAATATTTTGCTCCTGTCAACTGTAAAAATCTCGGAAATTGCCACGGCGAAAACGGCAACGACCACCGCCACAGCGAGAATGACGGCAAGTCCAAACGCATAAGCTACCCACATAAGACCCACAAAAAGAAACAGTAGCGACTGTGTAATTATCACGCTAATCACAGCGGCAATTATCGCTTTTTTGCCAATTTTTGCAACATTTTCGGCGGTTGGGCGTTGTGCGAAATACCAAATCAGCCCAATCACGGCAGAAATCGCCAGCACAACCACCGAAATCTGAATTACATTAAATGTCGTTTGACTTATTATTCCTGGCATTTTGCCCTCCTATCGCCATTTCACAACTTGCACAAATTATTCCTAGAAAAACCCAATTACCCAGCCAACAGCAAAAAGCACGGCGGAAATTATTGTAAAAATGGCGTAATTTAGGGCGGTGCAGTAGAGTATTTTGCGTTTTTCCTCGCCGTCAATTAATCCATTTTTCCAAACGCTCACAATGGCGAAAATCCCTAAAAATACAGACAAAAACATACCTATACCTATCACCGACTGAGCGAGCGCATAAATTATCACTCCGCCGATTATGATTTTCGGCTTGCTCCTTTCGCCGAAATCCGCTTACAGTGCGACTACAAGCAACGCCGCCCAAACCGCCCCAACAAGCAGGCTGAAAAGCGTAAAGAGGTACAGCACAACAGTCCAAGCCGCTTGCGTGTCGGAATAGTGGACAAAGTGCATAAACGAGACCTCATTTGAGAGAAGTATCAGCAAAAGCACCGCCACAACGGCGAACGCCGCCAATATTCCTGCTTTTTTGGCGATTTTCGCCGCTTTTTCTGCCGTTATCTTGACATATCGTAAAATTAACGTGCTGATGACGGCGAAAATTATTGAAATTATTGAAAATATAAACATAGCAATCTCTCCTTATTGGCGTAATTTCGCCATTTACCACTCTACGGCTTGCACAAAATTCTCAATCCGCCCAAAAGCCCCCAACGGCGTAAACACGGCAATCAACACAACTCCAACAAGCAAGCCAACCGCCGCAACGCTCGCCACTCATTACTCATTAAAACCATTATACACGCCGCGCGGACGAAAGTCAAATTTTTTTGTTTTTTTGTAATTTTCATGCCGCACCCTTAAAATTTCCCGCCATTCGGCACTCGGACACAGGTCAATCAAATTTTGATAAACTCCATCGTCAACCACCGCTGTTTCAAGCAAATGCAACAAAGACCACTCAACGCCCTCGCAACCCTCGCTCGGAAACAATTTGACCAGTATTTCAGCATCTTCCAAGCTAACAGGCGAGTCGCATTTATCGAGCAACTCATCAAATTTACCGAGATTTTCGCTTGACATACGCCCCAATTTTTCCAATTCAAGTATAGCTTGCTGAATCATCTTACCTCCACCAAAAACTCGGAAATTTGCTCAATCCGATTCGACATACTGGGCAACAATTCCTCCAAATACGTCAACAATTCGCCCACAATATCCAAAGTTTCCGAGAAATTTTCGTTCGTGGCGTTGCGTATCAACTCCTGTATATCCATAAGAATTAGCAATAATTCGGAATATTCCGACTCCAAATCTATGAGAAATCCACGCAATTCTGCTCGCTGATTATCCGATATAAGGGCGTTATTTTGGGCGAAATCATGCAAAAGTCTAAAATCTTCTATAATCCAATTTTCTTGGATTATTTCCAACGGCAAGGCGAACAGAATGTGAGCGGCATCGACGACATTTTCGCCCCTCGCAAAGTCCGAAATGGCAAGTTTGACCTGTCCCAATTCCTCCTGCATAATCCACAATCTCCCCATAATTTCCGAAAAACCGATTTCCGTTTGCGGAGATTCCAAAGTTATAGAAACGCCGTCAAATTCAAACACAATTTCCCAATAAACCGCATTTTGCAACTCGTGTAAAACGGGAATTATTTCGTCATATAAAATTCGCACACGCTCGGCTTGCAAATTTTCCGCCGCCGAACCTGCAACAACATTTGAAATAATATCGGCTACAATCGTGAAATATTCGGCAATTCCAGCCTGTACATCTTCCAACATTAGCAAGCCGTCAGGAGAAAGTTCGCCGTGCCAATGGTTCAAAATCTCGTTTATATCGGTTTCAAAAACTCGGATATTTTCCTCGATAAAATCCACCTCGTCAAAATCTTGATAAATGGCGAAAGTTTGGTAAAGAATCTCGATTGTGGACAATGGCCACGTTATGTGCAACTCGTACAATATCATTTCCACATCTCGTAATTGCCTAAATAATGCGAAAAACTCGAAATCCGTCAACTGCGGTGCTTTCAAGAGAAAAATCTCGGATAAATCGGCAATGGCGGCTGGCACAGTCCACAACAGCGACTCGGACGGCTCGGGAAAATCCCTTTCAAAGCCTAGCAATTCGCCCATATCGCGCATTATATCTCCGAAATACCAAAGCAACAAGTCGGTTAAATTGTCCACGGCGTGCAACAGGGCTATCTCGTCTTCCGCGCTCTGAAATTTGAGAAATCTAATCAAATTTATTATGAAATCGCTCGTTAGAAACAGGGTAGCATCGGAGTGTTCAAGCAGTTCGTTCATGTAGGAATGTGCAACGTCCAAATCTTCGGAAATTTCCTCGACATTTGCGACAAAGGCACGGTTTACCTGCTCCGCTTGCCAAACGAAACCCTCCACATCTCGCAAAAATAGATATATCGTCAAAATTTGCGTTTCTTGCGAAAGTTCGGCAATATCATGGTATTCTGAATCGGCGGCGGATTGGAGATTTTGCTCAATTCGCCGCAATTCTTCCTCTATATTTTCTAAAAATTCCAACAAATCGGCAACGCTACGGTCGATACTTTCAAACCGCTCGCCAGCCAAGGACATTGCCCAATGGAACTCCGAAAAATCTTCCACAAGTCGTGAAATTTCATAGGCAATATTGGCAACTTCGCCGTAAACCCACAGCCATTCCTCGAAGAAAAGCCCTAATTCTTGGCTTGTTTCTACCAAAATGTCAAAAGTTGTTACAAGCCGCTCTCGTCCCAATTCCTCAAAAGTCCGCAAAAACGCAAATTGTCGGAAAATTAAATCTCGGAAAAGCAGCACATTTTCTCGCATTATTTCGATATTTTGCAGCCTGTTTTCTATTTCTGACAAATCGTTTGGAACGGTCATAATCACGTTGCCAGTCGGCGATTCGCCTGGAAAAGTCAAAACCACATTCCCAGTTTCCGAGTTCCACGCCACCGAAACGCCCAA
>WRKK01000242.1 GCA_009782245.1 Defluviitaleaceae bacterium
ATTCCGATATTTCTACAATTAAACCACAGGCAAAACAGGCAACCGCAAAGTACCAGTATCACTTAACAGTAAAAAAATTAACAAAATTAGCGGGTCAAGGGGCGCGCTCCTTGCGGGGTGTGGGGCAGCGCCCCACGGTTTTATGTTTACCCTAACGCATAACAAAAGTAGCAATAGCAACCGAGTGCAAAATAGATGCGGCAATAACAAACAAGTGAAAAACCGAGTGCATATATTTCTTCTTAGCCCCTAGTGCGTAGAACAAAACGCCGATTGTGTATAGTGAGCCGCCTATTAGTAGCAACACAAAAAACGGTATGCCCAACGTGGATATTAATTGGTTTATCCTAAATACAGCCGCCCAGCCCATTCCTAGGTAGCAGACTACCGAAAAAATAATAAATTTTTTTAGATTGATTGCGTTAAGCGTAATGCCGATTACTGCCAAGCCCCAAATTATGCCAAATAGTACCCACGCATCTATTGGGTAGCTTTCCCGAAATGCGTTTAGCAAAATTGGCGTGTACGTGCCAGCAATCAGCAAGTATATAGTGCAATGATCCAAAATTCTGAAAATACGCTTGGGCAGCCCAATATTTAAGCCGTGATAAATACTGGACATTGTAAACAGTAGCACAACCGAAAAGCCGTAAATTAACCCGCTTACAATGCCCCAAATGTTCTGATGGTATGCGGCGATAATAACGCAAAACAATAAAGCAACTACACCTAGCCCGCCGCCTACTATGTGCGTTATCATGTTAAATCGCTCTTCGCCTCTTGTGTATATGGGCATTTTATCCATTGTTGCTGTCATTATGTCAACTCCTTTTTGCGATTGTAAAGTTTATGTCTGTTGTGCAACCACTTCGGTTGCAACGGCTTTTGTGGCGGATTTTTGGCGTTTTGGCTCGCCGAGTTTTATTATTTGGTAGGTTATTAGTGCAAAAATTACGCCAACTGCAAAGCCAATAAGCGAGCCGTATTCAGCAAGCCCGATAAATTCAGCGGCAAAAAATCCAGTAAAAAGCCCCAAAAGCAACGTAACCAGCGGAATAAAATACAATACCCCCAATGCGTGAAAAAAAACTTGGCTGTCTATTGCAACTTTAACACGGTCGTTTAGTTTTGCGTTGGCTAAATTGTGAGCCTCTATGTACATTTCCTGCTCGTTTGCCGCCGCACAAGCCCCGCAACTAGAGCAAGCACTAGACCGTTTCATTTTTACCGTTATTGTGGATTTTTCGTCGTTTATCCCTATTACTATTCCCGTTTCGTCGTGTTTATTCGTTTTATCCAGTTTATCCAGTTTATCCAGTTTTACCACCTCACAATAGGTTTTTTACAGCACAAATAAATCTGCCCAAAATGTTATTATTAAAGCAATTATCGCCACAAAGTTGATTATCCCAGATATAATAATGGAAATTTTATAGTGGTCGGTTTTGCGGCGCATACGCATTTTGTTGAACAAAAACGCCGCAACACAAACAATAAACGAAACCACCAACATAATAATTGTAACCCTTATAAAAACTATATCCCAAACATCTCTAACGGCCTCTTGGGCAAAAAGCCGTGTTAGTAGGTTTTCTTGCACGGGCGATGCCGCATCTATTAGCAAAAACGCCGCAATAATAATACCCCACGATACCACCGCCAAAATTGTCGCAAGTTTGGTAACTAAATCCGCTTGCTTGCGGCGCTCTTCAAAACTGTCCGCTCTGCCAAAATTTCGTTGCCTTAAATTTCTGTCTGCCATAAAAATACCTCCTGTCCCCAACGGGTTTCTTTAAGTTTTTTTGTTACTTACAATAATACTACCTTTTCCAAATTTTGGCAAGCAGAATATTATAATTTTACACCAATATCCAAGCGGGAAACCACCGCAAAAAAGTTTCCACAAAATTAAACGCAACTGGCGCACCAGAAAGCACTGGAAAAAACAGCAAAAACAAGGCAAATACAGCGGCGGCGTATCCCAAAACCACTTTGGGATATTTTTCAAAAAACTTGCTATTTTTCAACATAAACACCACCAAAAGCACCACAAACGGCACACTCGGAAAATAATGATATATAAATGTTGAACGTGGCACAAACACCCACGGCAAAAATTGGGCGGCGTACGCAACTAGCAAAAACAGCAAATCGTTCCTGTTGGCGAGCAGTTGCTGGGCTTGCGTTGCATCTGCGTGATACGGGCGGTCAGCGCCGTTTTCCTTTAATATAGCAAATAACCGAGAAATAGCGTAAAACGTTGCAAAAATGCCCGTCCACCATATAAACGGGTTGCCAAACGAACTTATCCCCTGCCGCACATCGGGATAAGCCGACAGCGTGTTGGAATAATAAAACATCGGGCGCGTGATAATAGGCCACTCCCACCAGCGCGAGGCAAACGGGTGCCATTCTAGCAGTGCGGAATGATACGAAAACATGGAAATTTGGTTGTCAATAACGGTCTGCAAAAATCCGCCGCCCGTATCCATTGAATAAACAAACGGTATGTACGAAAGCAAGTAAATTGTGCCAGGAATAATAATAAAAAACACAAAACAAAGGGCAAAAGTAATCCACGCCGCTTGTTTGTTGGCTTTTAACACGCTGTACCAGTTTGGGAAAAATAAAATTGGCAAGCCGATAAGAGCGTAAATTCCCTGCCACTTTGACGCAATGGCAAGCCCAATAAAAAAGCCAGAACCCGCCAAAAATAACAGCGGTTTCCAAAGCGGATTATTGCGGGGATTGGGGATTTTATGCTGCATATAGCCGTACATACACAAATAAGATGCCAGCACAAATATTGTAACGTAGCTATCTATAGTAGCAATGCGGGTTTGAACGAACAGCATAAAATCGAACGAGAAAATAAAAGCGGTAAAAAGCCCCCAAAATGGCGATTTGAACATCATTCGTCCAAAAGCGTACATTAGCGGTATCATTAAAACGCCCATTAACGCACCAGGAAACCGCCAGCCGAACGGTGTCATGCCAAAAACGGCGGCACTCATTGCGATAAAGTTTTTGCCCATTGGCGGGTGCGTGGTTTCAAACACGGTTAATCCGTGCAACAGCTCGTAGCCCGACCGTGCATGAAAAATTTCGTCAAAGTAGGTGCTATTTAGCAGATGGGCTCGCTCGGGTACGGTGTGCTGTTCGTCAAACAGCACTTCGCCGCCCTCGGTGAAAATATGTGCGGGCATTATTAGCTGATTGTGTTGGTTTCTGAATGCTAATTCTTGCACACGCAACCCGCTGGCAAACGGCACAATTTGGGCAAAACGTGCCGTTGTGTTTATCTGCCGCTCGTCCCACGAGAATGCACTAAAACCCTCAACGTGTAGGGCAAAATTCCAATCGCTGCCGTCTTCCGAGGTAAACAGCATAAAATCTACATCGTTGCGGTTGCCAATCATAAACTGCATACGGGAAATATAGTGTATATCGCCAAAATCAAATACTGCGGCGTGTGGCTCTGTCCAAGGCGTTTGCGGACTTTGCGTATTGCCTAAATTGTAAAACGATAATATCGCATAAAATATCACCAACGCCAGCAAAGGCAAAAATTCTTTTTTTGTTATTGGTTCGGTCATTGTCTCGCCTCCATTGCTTTTTTGGGTTTTTGTAACTTTGGTCTTTGTAATTGGGCTTTTTGCGGTTTGTCTGCTTTGTTGGCTGTTTTGTTGCCCGAATTTCTCAATCTTCTGAACTCTTCTAGTCCGTCAAAATCGTCAATATCAATAATTTTGTGGGATTTGTGGAATTGGACGATTTCGTCGATTTCGTCGATTTCGTTGATTTCGTCGATTTTGTTGATTTTTTCAACTTTGTTGATTTTGTCAATTTTGTCAACCGTTTTAATTTCGCCGATTTTGTCAACCATTTCAAATTTTTTAGGAGTTTTGCTGACAGTTTCGGCATTTTCCAAAATTTCTGGGTTGTCAATATTATCGGCGGCGGCGACAAAATAGCTTGTGCGTATAAAAAACACCGCAAAACAAACGTTTATAAAGGAAATAAACGCCACAAATTCGTCTATAGGCCGCCACAGGCCTGGCGGTGCTTCTCGGACGAAAAACGGCAGGTTGACATTTATCCCACGATATACCAAAAGTACGTCCAGGCAATTTATGAATATCGTTGCCGAAAACACGAAATATAGCAGATACATTTTTTTGCTAGAACTAAACAAAGCCGCCGCCGCCAAAAACGCAACAGCAGGAAACACGTGTCGTTCGTGCATTCTTACCGAGAAAACGAAAGTTACCACAAATAATAGTGCGGCTACGGCAAAAATACTGGTTTCGCTCCAGCGGTTATGTAAAATCCAAAACGAAAACACGGTTACGCCAACAATCGCCACCACCGACATTAAAGTATTAAACGGCGTTATTGCTTGCCAAGTTCCGCCAGTTAGTGCGTTAAAATTGTAGGCATTAACCGAGTTAAACATAAATTGCCCCATTGTTGCGGTATATTGCTCGATAACCAGCGACAGCCCAAACGGCAACGAAAGCAACGCCATAAACGCAAAAGTAGCAACGCCGTAGCCCAAAACGGTTAAAACGGATTTCGCCGTAAAATTTCGCTCTTGGCAATAATAAAATACCGAATACAAAAATATTGGCGCTAATACCAGCGATTGCGGCTTGGTAAGCACCGCCAAACCGTACAGCATATAAACTGGCAAAATTTGCTTTTTATAAACCGCATACAAAGCCAAAAACAGCAACATTGTATGCACGGCATCAACTTGCCCCCACCATGCTGAATTTAGCACTACTGCGGGGTTTAACATATAGGCTAATCCCACTAAAAAAGATTTGCCCAAAACTGCCTCTTCTACCAAAACCGATTTATCGTAAGTTTGCGGCTTTTCTAGTACATCTCGTGCAATGGCGTAAATTACTAGCCCTGTAACAATGTCGGCTATAATGGGCGGTGCAAACGTTACCATGTTAAACGGTATACTTAAAAAATCCCAGCCAAAAGCGGCACGGATTGCACCCACCAAAAATAAAATGTACATATAAGCTGGCGGGTAATCCGTGTGGGCATCGGAGTAATAAAAATTAGCAAAGCCGCCCTCGTTCAACAGCACAGCCCAAGATTGTATAAGACGAACATCTGTAGTAAACGGCATATCAATAAGAATCATCGCAATTCGCACAGCCAGCCCAATTATGACTAAAAAAAATGCTCCTATGTATTTTTGCATTTATTGCCCTCCTTTTTAATGCGATAATTACATGATAACAAAAATATTCGCTTTTGGCAAATTTCACAAATCCACGCAAAATAAAATATTGCTAAAATATTGCTAAAATATTGCAAGATAAATTTGGTTGTGCTATAATATATTTCAGAAAGGGGCTGTGTATATTGACCGTATGGGATATAGCGATATTAGTATTTATTATAGTAGTAGTAGTGGGCGTGGTTTTGTTTTTGCTAAACAGATGGGCTGGCAAGCGGCTAGTAGAGCAACAAACATTAATAAACCAAAACAAACAAACAATGTCAATCTACGTTATAGACAAAAAAAAGGATAAGATTCAAAACGCAAACTTTCCGAAAGCAGTACAGGAGCAAGTGCCGCGCTGGAACAAGCTAATGAAAACGAATCTAGTTAAAGCCAAAATAGGCCCGCAAATAATGACCCTACTTTGCGACAAAGATGTTTTTGATGCGTTGCCAGTAAAAAAGACAGTTAAAGTAGATTTGGCGGGCGTTTACATTGTAACCATGAAAGGCATGAAAACCAAAGAGCAAATGAAAGCAATCCGCAAGGAAAAACAAAACGCAGATGCAACGCCGTGGTACAGAAGATTGCTTAATCGGCAAAGTTAAAGCATAAAAACAACAAAAATATCACAACTGAAAAACTGAAAAGAGGGCTAAAAATGGCTAAAAAAGGTACTATATGCGAGCTAAACAACGTGCAATACATCGATATTCGCATGGCAATGGTAAAAGGGTTGCGAACCCTTGAAGAAATAAAAGCAGACACAAACGTTTGCGGAGAATGTGCTGGCTGCAAAGAAAATTTAGATTGGATTTTATCCAGCGTTTGCGGTTGCAAAAATGTATCGTTGGCAACGGTGGTAAATGCAGTAAAAAATGGTGCAAACACAGTAGAAAAAGTAGCCGAACTAACGCAAGCTGGCACAGATTGCGGCCGTTGCACTAAATTGGTTGAAAATATTATTGCTATTGGTAGATAGTGGGGATATAGCGGACACGCCAATCCGCCACTAACAAAATTTGCCAAAGCGACACAAAAAGACTGCTAAAGCTATGGCGAGCAGTCTTTTTGATTGGGCAAAATTATTTGACAAAATTTTTTGCGGTGGTAAAATAAATGTAATGGGAAATTTTGCAAAACTGCCAAACTGCCAAAAACAGGAGGAATTATTATGACTTATATGCAGCTAGATTATTTACAAATGTCCACGCCGCACGAACGGCACAATGAAATGACTGAGGTTATAGGCGGAGAATTATACATTTTATCAAAGCAAACAAAAATGTACTTAAGAACAGAAAATAAAGGTTTATGTTACGAACCCAACCCCTTAAATTCAAATTTGCCAAGGTTAATAGATGTAGAAAACATAACAGATGCAGCTGAATTAAACGATTTTGAGACTTTTATACCTGATATTTTAGTGTTCAACAAAAACAAAAAAATGTTAAGTGAAAATACTACTAAAATAGCAGGTTATCCTGATTTAGTGATAGAAGTGTGGTCAAAGTGGAATGACAAAAAAGAACGGTTGCGAAAACAAATATCATACTCCACAGGCAAAAACACCGAACATTGGTATCTAACGCAAAACTCCAACAAAATAGAATGTTGGTTTGAGGATAAGCAGTTGCCGAATAAATCGTTAAAAAAAGTGCTAACAACGCAAGGCGGCTTGAAATTGGATTTACGAGAATTGGCGTTGTAGATTGTATAGATTGTAGACAAGCAAATTTAATGGCAAAAAAGGGCTACCGATTGGCAAGCCCTTTTTTGTGGATTTATTGGCTTAACTTTTGCAAAATGTGCTGGTTTAGGGAGATTCCCTCGGCGTGGGCTTGTTCTGTAATTTTTTGGTAAAGCAGTTTTGGCAAAGGCAATAGTAGCTTTTCAAAAAAATCGCCTGTTTTGGCAGGTTCTGGGATTGGGTCGCCAAACTTTAGTGCAACCTCTAGCCAGCCAGTCTCGGAATGGGAAAATGGGCGACCGACCCGCCTTTTATAGGATTGGACTATTTTGCGGTGCAAGCAAATTTTTGCGAAAAAAACAAATTTGTCAATTTTGCACAACAATTAAACTGCAAAATAATTCCCATGTACATTTTGCACAAAAAACACCCAAAAATCATCGAAAATTTCGTAAATAACCGCTCTTGACACGATATATATATATATATATA
>WRKK01000243.1 GCA_009782245.1 Defluviitaleaceae bacterium
CGGGAATCTCCTCAAACGCCGAGTACAGGTTAGCACAGCCCACAACCTTGTTATAATCCCATTTGGTCAAGTTATCCGTTTCGGATTTATATTCAAAAATGTTGTGCATTCTGAAAATTTGACCAATATTTTTTGTTATTTGAACATTCGCCGCCTTTTTTATTACTAGAACGTCCATGCTAAGAGCCTTTTTGCTTAATTGATGTTCGTTTTCGAAAGTTAGCACATCGGCGTAATCGTGAAATTCTAACTGGAGAGCAGCAAAGAATGCCTCGTGCCAATATATTTTTTCTTGGTTTTCGGCGGTTTCGTCTTGCTCGCTCGGCAGATGGGCGGTTTTGTCTTGCCCGCCCAGCAGACGGGTTGGTTTGATATTTTCGTTATCCATAATGTCCTCCTGTTTATGAGGTTATTATAAATTATTTTTGGGAAGTTGTCAAGCAAAAAATATGGCAATTTTATAGGTAGCCTGTGATGTTCGTAGGGGCGGATATTATCCGCCCGCTATTTATCACGGACGGATAATATATTAAATTACCAATACCGCTCCTGCAAATATTCCGCCAATTTCGCAAAATTTTCTTCCGCCAAAATTGAATTTAACAAACATTTTGGGTCCATCATTTTGTATTTATCTTCTTGCACCAAATAATTTTGCCAATTTTCGCATTGTTTCCGCAACAGCAAATTTTCCTTTGGAATTATATGCAAATGCAAATATTCATCGGCGGAATATTCCCCTAATTGTGCCATTCTCCAGCCCAAAAGAGTTTGCCGCATTAGCTGATATGCTGGCTCGATGAATAATTCTGTGATGTTTTGCGGCGATTTTATTGGGCTTGTTTTGTCGTTTAGCCATTCGGCATAATATGGGCTTGTTTTGACGGATTTATCATAACTTTCGGTGTATTTCCATTCGATTAGCACTAGAATATTTTTACCGTCCTGTTTTTTGCCCAACATTAGAGCATCAATCGAGGTTGCTAGTGAGCCACGTTTTCTGCCGCTACTTTTTTCGTTTAAGGGATTTTTATTTTCGCCCTCAATTACTTCAAATTCTATGTAGCCGTTGTCAATTTTTTCGGCACTTATAATGCGAGGTTCAACCGCTTGCAAAACTTTTGTTGCAAGTTCCTTTGCGTTTCGCAAAGCGAACAAATGATTTAGACACGCAACTTGCGAAGATAGCAAATGCCCTGACGGATATTTTTTGTCAACGCCAAACCACCATTGTATATTGTGCTGTTCAAAATATTCGACGGTTTCTTTTCGGATATTTTCCCACAAATTTAATTGGGAATTTTTTAGCACAAAATTGCGTGGCTTTCTGCGAAATATTCCGCCGCCTGGGTCGTTCGTTAGTTTATCACGCAATTTAATTGCTCTTTCTCGTTGTTGCTCCAGATATTTCACTGATTTCATTGTAATTCCAACTTTCTGTTGTGTATTTTGTACCTTTATTTATTATATCACAAAAAAATCCCGTTTTGGCAAAATGATTTATCGAAAAAAATTTTCAAAAAACCGCGCGGCAATAAATCCGTTTTACTCAATATTGGATTTTTGATTGTGTTATAATAATTCTATCAAAATTTTGAGGAGGAAAATTATGTGCATTTTACAACCAAGTATTGAAATTACGGCATTTTTGAAAGGCTATATTCGTGCCACCAATTTGGACGAGTTCAAAAAAATTAGAGCAAACGCTAATAAAATAAGGAATTTAAGCGTTTCATTCAATTTACACAGCGAAAAAGCTAAATTTAGTGGGTTTTTACGAAAGCCCATTGTAACGCCTTTTCCCGCAGACGTGTTGGATTTGCTTTGTCAACTTAACAAATTTCCCAAACTAGTAGATTTGACTATTAGAGCGGTTCACAGCTACAACAACCAACATTTTGACTTAACGCCGCTTGTAAAATTGACAAAGTTAAAAGTGTTGAATTTGTGGGGCATAGCAACCACCGACTTAACGCCCCTTTCGCAACTGCAAAATTTAACCTATTTGACTTGGAAAACCGAAAACATTCCAAATCTGGAGCAGCCCAACAAAAACATAATAAATTTACAGCCGCTTGCAAAACTTACAAGGTTAGGGAGTTTAAGCATACAAATATGTAATAAATTACACTACGAAACAACTTTACAACTTGCCAATATAACGCCGCTTGCAGGACTGACCAACATAAAAAGGTTGATTTTGCAAGATAGCAAACTTGCTGATATAACGCCGCTTGCAAACTGCACCAAAATGCGAACACTATTTGTGAACGATAGCCAAATAGTTGATTTAACGCCACTTGCAGAGCTTGCCAACATAAAACGCTTGGATTTGGGCGGCAACAAAATAATCGATATAAAACCGCTGGCGAATCTTACCAACATCAAATGGCTAGATTTACGCAACAACGAAATATCCGACATATTGCCGCTTGCGAACCTTTCTCAAATTAAAGAAATGTATCTGAAAAACAACAAAATAGCTAATTTGCTGGCTTTTGCGAACTTTCCAAAACTTTGGAATTTAGATTTAGACAACAATCAAATAGCTGTTTTAACGCCGCTTGCGAACTCGCACAGCATTGTGCATTTGGCGTTAAACAACAACAAAATATCCGATATAGCACCGCTTGCAAGCCTTTCCAAGGTTGACCTTTTTTGTTTAGACAACAATCAAATAGTTGATTTAACGCCGCTTGCAAACCTAACAAAAATAAGACACTTGCATTTAAGCAACAACCAAATAACTGATATATCGCCGCTCGCAAACCTCACAAAAATAAGGCATTTGCATTTAAGCAACAACCAAATAACCGATATATCGCCGCTCGCAAACCTCACAAAAATAAGGCATTTGCATTTAAGCAACAACCAAATAACAGATATATCGCCGCTTGCAAGCCTAACAAAAATAAGGCACTTGCATTTAAGCAACAACCAAATAACCGATATAAAGTCTCTGAAAAACCTGCAACAAATAAATCAGCTATATTTGGACAACAATCCAGTAAAAAATTTGAAATTGCTTAAATTCTTTCTTCCTAAAATATGATAACGAAATTTTCCAAAACCGCACCGCAATAAATCCGTTTTACTCAATATTGCAATTTTGGTTATGTTATAATAATTTTATCAAAATTTTGAGGAGGAACAAACATGACAATAGATGCGAAAATGCGAACACAAACGCAAAATCCCAAAAGCACCGCTATAACATGGGAAACGATTTTTTGCGGCGATTTAACCGAACTGGACGATTGGGGAGATTGGTTGACAACTCCGTACAATTTGGAATTTTCGGTTGCTTTGGATTGGCGAGATTATTGGGCGAAAAGCCGAAACGAGTTTGACCATACAATATTGGAAAATTTGGTTGAACGGTTGGTGCAACTTCCGCAGTTGGTGGCTTTAAGTTTGCAGTGCCTTGAAGTGCTAGATTTATCGGCACTTGCGAAACTTTCCAATTTAACCGCTTTATTAGTGCAGTTGGACAGTATGTCCGATCGCGAACTTGTGCTGTATTATTCGAAACTTTTTCCGAAACCAAAGCCAGCGTTGAATATAGCATCGCTTGCGGCATTATCCAACTTAAAAAAATTATCGTTGGACAGTAGCAATATATCCGATATATCGCCGTTGGCAAATCTTGTCAACCTAGAATGTTTATGGCTGGACAACAACAGAATATCCGATATAAAACCGCTGGCTAATCTTGTCAACCTAAAAGAGTTGCATTTGAGCAATAATCAAATAAGCAATTTAGCACCGCTGGCTAATTTGGGCAAATTGCAACGTTTATTTTTAAGCAATAACAAAATAGCGGATATTTCTCCGCTGGCGAAATTGGGCAAACTGGGCAAATTAGGCGGATTGTATTTGAATGGTAACGAGATAGTTGATGTTTCGCCGCTTGCGGAACTTGGCAATGTTAAAGTGCTGGATTTGAATGACAACAAAATAGTTGATTTTACGGCAATCGCAGGGCTTGATTGCGTTAAAATTTGAGGAGGAAAACCATGGAACTAATGGATATAAGTATAAATATAAATGACTATTACTTGGATTACTTTGAAAAACTAGCTTTTTTGCGTAATCCCGAACGATGCTCGCAACTATGGGAGCATTGGAATTTGCACCTGGATATTTCGTACAGCTGCAAGTCAAATGCGGATTTGTTTTCGCTTGTAAAGTCAATATCCAACATTTACACTTTAACGTGCTTAAAGCTAGAAATATACGTTTACGATACAGAATTTACCGAAAAAAATCTCAACGTAGAATTATTTCCGTTTGTAAAGCTATCCAATTTAGCCGATTTTACTTTACTATTTGACGTTAGGGATTTGCCTATAAATTTAACTTCATTAGCCAGATTGCACAATTTAACGAGTTTGAAAATTCATGGTATATACTATAGATACGTCTCTTTAATTGACATAACGCCGCTTGCAGGGCTCACCCAACTAAAACATTTAGATTTGCAGTATCATAATATGAAAGACATAACGCCGCTCGCTAAACTTACGGAATTAGAAACTTTATACATACAACGTTGCTCAATCTCGGATATAACGCCACTTGCGGGACTTTCCAATTTGAAAATTCTAAACATTGGCGTAAATAGAATAACAAATATATCGCCATTGGCAAGACTTACCAAGCTAGAAATCTTGGATATGACAGATAATCGCAACATAACAGATATAACACCGCTTGCAGGGCTTACCAAGCTAACAAAATTGTATTTACCATTTATGAAAAATCCCGATATAACAGTGCTTGCGAACCTTATCAAGCTGAAAACGTTAAAAATATATAGTAGTGAAATAGCCGATATAGCGCCCCTCGAAAGCCTTACCGAACTGAAAAAATTGTTTTTTTCCCATAACAAAATATCAAATGTAGCACCGCTTGCAGGGCTTGTTAAATTGGAAAAGTTGAAGTTATACGGTAACAAAATAGCGAACATAGCACCACTTGCAAACCTTGTTAATTTAACAGAATTAGATTTGGGTTATAACAAAATAGCGGACATAAAACCGCTTGCAAGCCTTGCTAATTTAACAAAATTAGATTTGAGTGGTAACAAAATAGCGGACATAAAACCGCTTGCAAATCTTGCTAATTTAACAACATTAAATTTGAGTTATAACAAAATAGCAAATATAAAGCCAATTTCAAGTCTTAATAATCTGGAAAATTTGTTGCTACATTATAACAAAATATCGGATATAACGCCGCTCGCAGGGCTTGTTAAATTGCACTGGTTATCCTTAAACAATAACAAAATAATCGACATAATTTCCCTAAAAAAATTGCTTAAACTGAAAGTTTTGTGGTTGGATAACAATCAAATAAAATCCATAAAAGTGTTGAAAAACTTTAAGGAACTTTCTATATTGGACTTGGAAAATAACAAAATAACCGATTTTGCCCCGCTAGACAAGCTGATTTATAATTACGGAATAGAAGAAGTGTATTATGATGAACCTGAATAAAATGAATAATACAATATAAACCCACAGGAGGAAACCATGAAAATAACAGCATTCTCAAACAAATGGGATAAATCAAGTAAATCAAACAAAACAACGCAATACAGCCAAACCAACCTACTACAACTGTCGAACCTACTAACCTCAACAAAACTGCAAATATATTTGCCAACCGAACCAACCGCCGATTTATCCCCATTAGCGGCACTTTCCCATTTAACAGAGTTCCAAATAACATGGGATAATCGCAGCACAAATTTAATGCCGCTGATAAATTTGACCAACTTAACCGATTTAATTTTGCTAAACGGCGAAATATCGGATTTATCGCCGATAGCAAATTTGGTCAACCTAAAATATTTGACTTTTGGAAACAGCCGAATATCCAATATAAAGCCGTTGGAAAGGCTTGTCAACTTGCGAAACTTGCAACTAACAAACAGCCAAATATCCAACCTCAAGCCGCTTGCGGGGCTGAAAAATTTGTCAACCTTATATTTGCAGGGCAACAAAATATCCGATATAACGCCGCTTGCGAACCTGCAAAATTTGAGCGATGTAGATTTATCCAACAACAAAATAGCGGATATTTCGCCATTGGCAAACCTGCAAAATTTGGGCAGATTGGATTTATCCAGCAATAAAGTTGAGGAAATTCCGCGATTTTGGGCGAATCGTTATCCATGTTTTGAGATGAATTTGAGCAACAACACAATAGCTGATATTTCGCCATTGCTGGCGATTATGGAAAGCAATCGGCATTTTTGGCAAGTTTGCTTGGCTGGCAATCCGATTGAGATTGAAAATGTTTCGCAGTTGGTGCGTTTGCGGAATTTGTGGGATTGCTTGCAAACACAAATTTGAATACAAAAAATTGGGGCTGAAATTTTCAGCCCCAATTTTATATTGCTAAAAAATTATTGCTAATTGCAAAATCCCAAATATTGCTATTACAAATTTATTCCAAATCCAGTTCAAAAAAAGTGTAAGGTTCGGCGGTTTCTGTGTCGAAATCTTGTTCTAATCCTGTAAATGTTACTGTTCCAGTAAAAATAGCACCCCAAGCCGCATCGTTGCCATTAACGGTTGTTGGTTGCCCTTGCCTTTGCAATAATCCTGTGTAAACTCTGCCATTGTGGATAGCGTTTATTGTTTCGGCGGCTGTAACGTCTGTTTCGGAAGTCCATTTGTCGATGAATACGGTAATGTCCAAAGAATCGTCAACGTTGGCGGTTGCTAAATCTTCTGCAAGTTCGAAGTTGGCTGTTTCGGCATTGTTTGTGGGGTTTTCAGTGGGCTGTGTGGCGTATGCGACAGTTCCTATTAACATTAAAACGCCCAAAGTTGCCACTATTTTTGCAAAATTTTTGGAGGATTTTTAGGTTGGTTTGTTTAAGCCTCTAGCGTGTTTTCGTTTGGGTTTATTGTGGTGTTGTCTTTTAGGTTTTGCACCCATTCTAGCGGCATTTTGAGAATAGCGGCTATGTCTTTTGTGTCAAAGTTTCTTTTTAGCATTTCAAAAGCCGTTTCACGAGCCTTTTTTTCTTTTCCTATTTTTCTACCAATTTCTATGCCCATTTTTATTCCATGTTTTTTAGCTCGTTTTCTAGCTTTTCTTTTACTCATGGCTGATTTTACACGTTTATTAAATCTTTCATATAAAATGCCTTGCACATTGGAATCCATCATATCTAAAACCTCCGCAATGCTTGCTTAAACCTCTAGCGTGTTTTCACTTGGGTTTATTGTGGTGCTGTCTTTTAGGTTTTGCACCCATTCTAGGGGCATTTTGAGAATGGCGGCTATGTCTTTTGTGTCAAAGTTTCTTTTTAGCATTTCAAAGGCACCCTCTCGTGCCTTTTTTTCTTCTGCACGCTCTTCAATCCGCCTTTTTTCCCTGCTAGTCAACTTACCATATTTCCCAAAACCCTTATAAAAACTACCTCGCACATTGGAATCCATCATATC
>WRKK01000244.1 GCA_009782245.1 Defluviitaleaceae bacterium
GCCATCGGCTTGCGGCTTGCCCTCGTGTAGCTTACCATTTTGGACGTGATAATCCCGCCGTAAATTACCCGCTGTTTGTCCCGCAAAATGGACGTTTCCGCCAAAAATTCGGGGCTGGTTACGTTTGTGTGCCGCTCCAAAAATGTCTCGTATTTTTGGAGCGGGTGTCCCGAAACATACAGCCCGAGCGCCTCTTTTTCGTAATCTAACAGGGTTTTGGTCGGCATTTCTGGGATATTGGGCAGGTTGTCAACCTCTTTTTTGGCGGACGGCTCGCCGAATAGGTCTAACTGCCCGTCCAATGTGTGCTTGTACGACTGCGAAACGCCCTCAATTACAGCCTTGTAGACCGCCAAGTATTGCGACCGCGCCCCGCCCAGCGAATCAAACGCGCCGCCCTTGATAAGCCACTCCACGCACCGACTGTTGATATTATCGCCGTTTTTTGTGAACCGCCGCACAAAATCCGTAAAGCTGGCGTATTTGCCGTTTTTGGTACGCTCCGCCACGAGTGCGTCCACCGCCGCACGGCCCACGTTTTTTATCGCAACCAAACCAAACCGTATGCTGCCACCCGCCACGCTAAATTGGGCGAAACCCTCGTTAATATCGGGCGGCAACAGCGGAATGTTCAGCCGCTTGCAAACCTGAATATATTCCACCGTTTTGGCGGTAAAATCCATCACGGACGACATTATCGCCGCCATAAATTCCACGGGATAATGGCATTTTAGCCACGCCGTTTGGTACGCAATCACCGCATACGCCGCCGCATGGGATTTGTTGAACGCATATTTTGCGAAATCGGACATCTCGTCAAAAATTTTGTTGGCGGAAACCTCGTCAATGTGGTGCGTGGCACAACCTCGCACAAAATGCTCCCGCTCCTGCGCCATAACATCGCCCTTTTTTTTGGACATCGCGCGCCGCACAAGGTCGCTGTGTGCCAGCGAATAGCCCGCCAAATCCCGCACAATCTGCATAACCTGCTCCTGATAGACAATGCAGCCGTACGTTTCCCGCAAAATCGGCTCTAGGGCGGGGTGCGTGTACGTTATCGGCTTGCCGCTGTGCTTGCCCTGCACGTATTTTGGAATAAAATCCATCGGGCCAGGGCGGAACAGCGAAATCCCCGCAATAATATCCTCCAAATTTTGCGGCTGTAATTCCTTGATAAACGACTTCATGCCCGTGCTTTCCAGCTGAAAAACGCCCTCCGTCCGCCCCTGCGAAATCATCGCATAAACGGCGCTGTCGCCGTAGCCGATAACGTCCCAGTTTATGGCGGTTGCGTGGGTTCGCTCAATCTCGTGAATGGCGTTGGTTATCACGGTAAGCGTTCGCAAGCCGAGAAAGTCCATTTTCAGCAAGCCCAGCTCCTCTAGCGTGTTCATGGAAAATTGCGTGGTCGCAAAGCCGTCCGCCTGATACAGCGGAACGTAGCTGACCACGGGCGCATCGCAGATAACCACCCCCGCCGCATGGGTGGACGCATGGCGGGTCAAGCCCTCCAATTTGGTTGACATATCCAACAGGCGTTGCACCTCGCTATCCTGCTGGGCTTGCCGCAATCTGGGATTCTGCTCCAACGCACGGGCTATCGTTATGCCCAGTTCGGTGGGAATCATTTTTGCAATTTTGTCAACCGTGGCGTACGGAACAGCCAACGCCCGCCCAACGTCCCGTATAGCCGCCTTTGCCGCCAATGTGCCGAAAGTTATGATTTGTGCGACATAAGCGGGGCTGTATTTGTCAACCACATATTTTATTATCTCGGGGCGGCGTTCGTAGCAAAAATCGATGTCAATATCGGGCATGGAGATGCGTTCGGGGTTGAGAAACCGCTCAAACAGCAGACCAAACTGGATTGGGTCAACATCGGTTATTTGCAGCGAGTACGCCACAATGCTGCCCGCCGCCGAGCCGCGCCCGGGCCCAACCGTGATATTGTTGTCTTTGGCGTATTTTATGAAATCCCAAACGACCAAAAAGTAGTCCACAAAGCCCATATTTTGGATTGTGTCCAGTTCAAACTGCAGGCGGGGCTGGTGGAGAGCGGCGGATTTGCCGTAACGGCGGTGCAATCCCGCTTGGCAAAGTTCGGCAAGGTATGCGAAAGAATCGTGCCGTCCGCTAGGAAGTGCGAATTTTGGGAGTTTGTACTGGTTAAACTGGATTTCCACGTTACAGCGGTCGGCTATTTTTTGCGTGTTTTCCAGAGCGGACTGGAGATATTGGCGGTTTTCGGGATTTTGGGAATTTTGGGAATTTTCGCCCAAAAAAAGCTGGTGCATTTCTTGCGGCGATTTCAGGTAAAATTGGTCGCCTGGGTAGCGTAGCCGATTTTCGTCATGCACGGTTTTGTTGGTTTGTATGCAGAGCAGAACATCGTGGGCTTGGTTATCTTGGCGGTTTATGTAATGCACGTCATTTGTGGCGACCAGCGGGATTCCCGTTTGCCTGTGGATTGTGATGAGTTTTTGGTTTAGCGGCGGCTGTTCGGGCAGCCCGTGATTTTGCAGTTCCAAAAAAAAGTTGCCGCGCCCAAAAATGCTGTCGTAAAGCAGGGCTTGCCGCTGTACGTTTGCGATAGTTTCGCCGTTTATCAGCGGCCGCGCGATAACCCCCGCCATACAGGCACTTAGTGCGATTAGCCCGTTGTGATATTTTTGCAAAAGTTCGATGTCCACGCGCGGCTTGTAGTAAAAACCCTCGGTAAAGCCCAGCGAGACCAGTTTTATAAGGTTGTTGTAGCCCTCGTTGTTTTCGGCAAGCAAAACGAGGTGGTAGTAGGCTTTGCCCTCGTGCAGCCTTTTTTCAAACCGAGAGCCGACTGCCACGTAAACCTCGCAGCCCAAAATTGGCTTTACGCCGTGTTTTTGGGCGGCTTTATAAAAATCGATTACACCGTACATAACGCCGTGGTCGGTTAGGGCAATGCTGGTCATGCCAAGCTGGCGGGTGCGTTCGGCAAGTTCGGAAATTTTGCATAGGCCGTCTAGTAGGCTGTATTCGGAGTGTACGTGTAGGTGGGTGAAAGTTTGCATGGTTACCTGCTCTCTATTCGGTTGGCTAGAATTTTACTTTAATAGCGTATTTTAGCCAACCCCATAATTGTAATTTTAGAATTTTGCTTAGCTGTGCAATCTTGTAGCACAAATCTACCACTAAATTTTCATTGGCGGCGTTCTCTTCAATATCAAAATCTTTGTAGGGGTTATAATTTTTATTGCGGAGTTCGTCTAAATTGTTATAGTGGACATTCAAACCGCTAACTTCTTTTGTGCCAAACGTGAAATAGTGTAGCGAACCATCGCAAGAGCCATTAAATAAATCTTGTGGCAAATTTTGTATTTCTTTGCGGTTTTCGTTCAAAAACAGTTCTATCGCATTAACTTCATAAGTAGGAATTTCAAATGTTTCAAGCGAACTGTGCTTTTTTTCTCCGAATAAATAGCCTTTACGCAGGATTTTCCCATTATCAAAAACTTCAATCGAAAAATCGCCGTAATCATCGCCTGAACGACCGAAAGAAGCGTACTCTGCGAACGCAAATATAACCCTGTTGTTTTCTGCAAGTTTTTCCAATATTTTGCCTCCTATCAATTTTTTGTTGTTTTTTAACCTTTCTACTCACTTCCCTCTTCGTTTTTTTCGGCAGTTTCGCCCCTATCCAAAACAATCCGCAACCGCCCAATCCGATTTTTTTCCATAGTCTCCACAACAAACGTTGTCCGCTCGTCTAGTATCGAGTCCTTTTCCTTAGGAATTTCCCCTATTAGCCCCATTACGTAGCCGCCGACCGATTCGTATTCTTCCGAGGTCAAATTACATTGTGCCAATTCGTTAAAATCGTCTATTTTCATTGCACCGCTTACAATGTACTCGTTTTCGGCGATATGCTCCACTTGTACGCTGTCGTGTTCGTCAAAAATTTCGCCTACTATTTCTTCAATCAAATCTTCCATAGAAAGCAGCCCCGCCGTGCCGCCGTATTCGTCCAGCACCACCGCCAAAGACGAGTTTTCACGGCGCATATCGGCAAAAACTTTGCGGGTATTTTTTAGTTCTAGCGTGAAAAACGGCTTACGCATACAGTTGGCAACGCTGAAATTTTCGGCGTTGTTGTCAACCGAGATAAAATCTTTTATGTGCAACACGCCCACAATATTGTCAATGTTATCCTGAAAAACGGGCAACCGAGACATTCGCGCCGCCGTAAACGCCTGCAAAACCTCTAAATAGCTGTACGCCACGTTTATAACCGCCATGTCCGTCCTCGGAGTCATCACGTCTTTTGCTTGGGCATCGTTAAAATGCAGCACGTTGTCCATCATTTTATGCTCCTCTTGCTCGATAACGCCCTCTTCAACGCCCACTTCCAATATCGTTTTCAGTTCATTTTCGGTTATGCCGCTTTCTTTTTCGCCCATATGAAAGCCAAACAGCCGCAATATCCGAGATATAACAAAATTAAGTGCAGCAGCTATTGGCGAAAGCAACACCATCAAGGCAGTCAGCGGCTTTACAACCAACATTGCAACCTTTTCGGGATTTTCCAACGCAATATTTTTTGGCGTAATTTCGCCGAAAATCAGCAAAATAAGCGTTGCAAGCCCCGTCGCAATAACGATATAAACGGCATCGTTTCCCGCTATGGACATCGCCAGCGTGGTTGCAATCGAGCCCAACGCTGTATTTGATAAATTATTGCCAATCAAAATAGAGCTTAGCATTCTGTCTTTATTTTCAGTCGCTTTTTCTACCCGTTGTGCCCGTTTGTTTTTTTCCTCGGCGAGCGTTTTAATTTTGTACTTGTTAAGGGCAGTAAACGAAGTTTCGGACATGGAAAAAAAAGCCGATAGCAAAACCAACACCAAAGCTAAAATTATTTCTCGTACACCGCTATTAATTGCAATACTGTCAAGTCCCAACGGACTTCACCCCCTTAAAGAGATTATATTACAAATTATCGCAATGTGCAAATTTTATGTGAATTTTTTGTTGGATTGGATATTGCATATAATTGGGGTCGTTTCCCACTTTAACTAGGCATGGGCTGTCCGATTTTGGCGTTTCTGATAAATCTGATAAATCTGATAAATCTGACAAAGTTGAAATAGTGGCTTCTTTCAGCTTGCCGCCTTGCCAGGATATATCCACAATAAAGCCGCCGCGGGCCCGCAAGCCTTTTACATAGCCGTTTGGCAACTGTTTTGGCAACGCCGGCAACAAATGTATGCAGTTTTCGTGGCTTTGCAGCAACATTTCCGCTATAGCGGCTGTTCCGCCAAAATTGCCGTCTATTTGAAATGGCGGGTGATCGTCAAAAAGATTGGGCAAGGTAGAAAAAGCAAGCAGAGCGGTCAAATTTTCGTAAACTTTTTCGCCGTCGCATAATCTTGCAAAAAAATTTATTATCCAGGCGCGGCTCCAGCCCGTGTGTCCGCCGCCGTTTGCCAGCCGCCTGTCTAGTGTAATGCGGGCGGCGTTGGCTAATTCTGGCGTTTTTTCCAGCGATATTTGGCTAGACGGGTACAATGCGTATAAATGCGAAATGTGCCTGTGTCCTGGCTCCGCCTCGGCGTAATCCTGCGACCATTCCATTATTTGCCCGTGTTTGCCGATTTCTATAGGGGGCATTTTGGGCAATATTGCGGCTATTTCTTGGGCTAAATTTTCCTCTTTATCAAGAATTTTTTCTTTGCCAAGAATTTTTTCGCAAGCTAGAAAAATGTTGAATAAATCCCGCACAATTTGCGTATCCATGCTTGCGCCGTAGCACATTGTGCCTTGCTCGCCGCTGGGCAAAATATAGGCGTTTTCGGGCGAAACAGACGGCGAAACAATATAACGCCCTTTTTCGTCCTTTTGCAAGGTGTCAACAAAAAACAGGCTGGCATTTTTTATAAGCGGGTAATATTCTTCAAGAAAAGCCCTGTTTTGCGTGAAAAGGTAATGCTCCCAAATGTGGGTGCAAAGCCACGCCACGCTAGTTACCCAAATTGTGGCGGGCTGCCATTCGTCCACGGGTGCGGTGTCCGCAAATATGTCCGTGTTGTGGTGTGCCACAAAACCTCTTGCACCGTACATTTTTTGGGCGGTTTCTTTGCCCGTTTTCTGCATTTTTTCCAGCAGATCAAACAACGGCAGGTGCATTTCGGGCAAGCCCGTGTTTTCCGCCAGCCAGTAATTCATTTGCGTGTTTATGTTTATCGTATACTTTGAACCCCAAGGCGGCAACATATCTTTGTTCCAAATGCCTTGCAAAGTCGCAGGAAAAGAGCCAGGGCGACTAGCCGATATTAAAAGATACCGCCCATATTGAAAATACAGGGCAAATAGCGAGTTATCCTCATTTTTGGTTTTATTATCGCCGTCTTTTAGTGCTTTCAGGCGGACATCGGTCGGCGTGTTGATATTGGCATCTTCGCCAAAATTTATGTCAACCCGTTTGTAAAAAGATTGATATTCCGTTATGTGAGCTGTTTTTACTTTTTCAAAACCCTTTTGTTTGGCGGTTTCTAGCGTGGTTTCGCACCAATCAACAAAATTGCTTGTGCGAACGCTTGTTCTAGCGGTCAAGTAAATAGTGGCAAAATCGGCGTTTTTTACGGATAAATCCGTGCCTATGATTTCCCTTGTGCCGCCTGTTTGCGTGGCATCGTACATACAAGCGAAAGAAACGCCGTTTTCGCCCAAAGTTTTGCCCGTTGCCAAGATTTTTTCGCCGTAAACTGTCAAGTTGTCTAAATTTCTATCTCGGTCAAAATCCAACGAAAAATTTACAGCACCCTTTTTATCGGCGGAAATATGCACCACCAAAACGTTGTCCACCGCCGAAGTAAAAATTTCTCGTGTATAATTTACGCCGTTTATTTCGTAGCTTGTGCTAGAAATGGCGGTTTCTAGGCACAGTTGCCGCTCGTAATTTGCCGCATTTTCGTGGTAAAAATTTATTTTGAGATTGCCCAGCGGTTCATAATGGGCAGGGTGCGGATTGGGTGCAAACAGGGCTTTTTCGGATAGAGCCTGTGCTTGCTGTATTTTGCCGTCCAAAAGCAGCTGGCGGATTATGGGCAAATATTTTGCGGCATCTGGGTTATGCCTATTCCGCCGCTCCCCAGACCACACGCTGTCTTCGTTTAGTGCAATAGTTTCCGTAGACGTGCCGCCAAAGACCATTCCGCCCAAAAAGCCGTTGCCTATGGGTAGTGCCTCGTTCCAGTTTTTTGCTGGTTGTTTATAGAAAAGTTTCATTTTTGGAAATTTCCTCCTTTGTGAGTGTTAGTGGTGCGAATCAGTAGTTGAAAAATTGCGTTTGCCCTTGTGAACCAGACGGAACGGGCGACCGAGGACGGTCGCCCCTATCTGACCGCCGTCAGGCGGGCGGGTGGCGTTTTTGTAGAGGCGACCGTTTACCCCCAACCAACGTGAGCATTGCCGTTGGTTGGGGATTAGACGGGACGGGCGACCGAGGACGGTCGCCCCTACGGGTGGCATCGTTGTAGGGGCGACC
>WRKK01000245.1 GCA_009782245.1 Defluviitaleaceae bacterium
AAAACCCCAAAAAAATTTTTTAATCCCCCTTGACAAAATCACTCACAATGTTATACTGTAACAGATAACAAAAAATCCTCAAAGGAGGAATAAAAATGCAACACACAGAAAAAATGCTATTTATATTAAGGAGGAAACAAAAATGCAGTATGCAAAAAAAGTGCTATCTATTTTGGTAGCAATGGCGTTGCTTTTCGCAGCTTTCAACACTCCACTAATCGCCCAAACCCCGCTCATAGAGCCGCAAGCCGAGAGTTACTCTACCCCCTCTGAAAATGTATACAATGATTTGGGCGAAGTAGGAGAAATTGCGGAAATGGGCGAAACTGAAGAAGAAACAGAACAGCCAACTGGCACGGACGAACCCGCAGAAGAATCCGAACCACCAACCGACACAGGCGAACCCGAGGAAGAATCCGAACAGCCAACCGACACAGGCGAACCCGAGGAAGAATCCGACCCACCAATCTACATAGACAACCCCGAAGAAGACGAAGAACAACCAACCGACACAACCGACCCCGAAGAAGACGAAGAACAGCCAACCGACACAACCGACCCCGAAGAAGACGAAGAACAACCAACCGACACAACCGACCCCGAAGAAGACGAAGAGCAACCAACCGACACAGACGACCCCGAAGAAGACGAAGAACAACCAACCGACACAACTGACCCCGAAGAAGACGAAGAAGAACCCGAGGACACAGCCGACCCCGAGGAAGACGAAGAACAACCAACCGACACAACTGACCTCGAAGAAGACGAAGAAGAACCCGAAGACACAACCGAACCCGAGGAAGAAACAGAAGACCCCATTATTTTTGACCCCATTATAGTACCAGCAGATTTGCCTTTTATGCCTTTTGATAATGTGCTTACTAGTGGGCAATTTAGCGGTGTTGGCGGTGCTACCTGGAGATTGTATGATAACGGTACACTTGCAGTTGATAGTGGGATTATTGACACCGCTAATATTATTGACAACATTCACCCATGGACTCCACATTCCAATGATATACAACGCATAATATTTAACGGTCCGATTACTGGTGGAAATAGCTTGGCATCTCTATTTTGGGGATTAAATAACCTTACAGTCATCGAGGGTTTGACGTACTTTGACACAAGTAATGTTACTAATATGGCAAATATGTTTTCGGGAGCAAGTAGCCTAACTTCGCTCGATTTATCCAGCTTTGACACAAGTAACGTTGCAATGATGTGGGGTATGTTTGCGGGAGCAAATAGCCTAACCTTGCTTGATTTGCCAAATTTTGACACTAGTAACGTTACAAATATGGGCATTATGTTCATCGGAGCAAGTAGTCTAACTTCGCTTGATTTGTCAAACTTTGACACAAGTAGCGTTTTAAGTATGGAAAATATGTTTTCAGGAGCAAGTAGCCTAACTTCGCTTGATTTATCTAGCTTTGACACAAGTAACGTTACACTTATGTTCGATATGTTCTCTGGTGCAACTAGCTTAACTTCACTTGATTTGTCTGGCTTTGATACCAGTAACGTTACGAATATGAATATGATATTTAACAACACCCCCGCCCTAACCTACCTAACCCTAGGCTCAAACTTCCAATTTGTAGGCACAAACGCAAACTTACCCCCCGCCTACTGGGTAAACCAAGGCAACGGCACTCCAACCAACCCACAAGCCAACCGCACCTACACTTCCGCGCAACTAATGGCAAACCCTGCAGGTGGGCTTGACGACACTTGGATTAGAACAGAAACCATAAGAACCGTTACCGCAAGCGGTCAATTTGGTGCTAACTTTTTTGGTGGCAGTTTCACAGGCGGCTCGCATTGGCGGCTTTACGATGACGGTATACTTGAAGTTGATAGCGGAATTGTAAACAACCTCACTCTCTCTTCTCCTTGGCTGTCGCACAACAATGCGATACAGCATATAGTGTTTAATGGCCCCATTACTGGCGGAAGTAGCTTGTCTGGCTTATTTTCTGGATTGTCAAACGTTATAACTATTGAGGGCTTAACGTATTTTGATACCAGTAACGTAACCTCTTTGTCAGAAATATTTAACGGTACAAGCAGCCTAATTTCGGTGGATTTGTCCAGCTTTGATACAAGTAATGTTACTGTTATGTGCCATATGTTTCAAAATGCAAGTAGCCTAACTTCGCTTGATTTATCCAACTTTGATACTAGCAATGTTACTCATGGGTGGGGTATGTGGAGTATGTTTGAGGGTGCAAGTAGCCTTGTTTCGCTTGACCTTTCCAACTTTGATACAAGTACCGTTGTAAGTATGGAGCGTATGTTTTTTGGCACAACTAGCCTTGAATACCTGAATATATCAAGTTTTGACACAAGTAGCCTTGCAAGTTGGGGTATGTGGGGTATGTTCGGTAACACAACTAACCTGTCAACTTTAGTATTAGGTCAACATTTTCAATTTGTAGGCGGGGTAAGTGCTGCAAACCTCCCAGCCGCAATGTGGCACAACGTAGGCACAGGCACAATAACCGCTCCGCAAGCCAACCGCACATACACCTCCGCCCAACTTATGCAAAACCCAGGCGGCACAGGCGGCTTAAACGATACTTGGCTTAGAATAACCGTCCTAACACCCGACCCCGATCCAGAGATAATCCCATACCAAACCGACATCGCCGTGATAAACGCAATAATAACAAACAACAACCTAAACGCAACTATCGCCCCGCCAAACGGCCCTATCCCAGCTGATTGGGATTTTGCAGATTGGACAATTAGTGCAGTTGCCGCCGTTGCCCCTATCAACGCACTACACGAACAGCACAACGCACGATTAACCCCAGAACAACGGCTACAGCAGCGAACAGCACCGCAACCACGAGTGCAGCCCCAATATCGCATAATAGCACTAAACCTGCAAAACCGCAATCTTACAGGTTCGCTTGACTTGCGCGGATTGGATTACCTTACAATGCTTAATGTAGCCCACAACAACCTCGTTTCAATAAATATTACCAACCTTTTAGAACTTGAATTTTTAGATGCCACGCACAACCGCTTGCCAAACCTAGCGGCGATAATTGGGCTTGACCAAAATAGAACAAATTTTGTTTTTGCACCGCAACAAGATATTGCACCAGCACCAACGCCAACCCCAACGCCAACACCAGCCCCAACGCCGCCGCCAACCACCGACATTACCCACGAAACTGACGGCGAGGCTCCGCCAATAACGCCAGCCCCAGTAAGTCAGCCCACACCAACGCCGCCAGCTCCACAGGATATTATCGAACCCGACGACATAGCCCCGCCGCAAGAAGAACCCGAAACGCCCATACCGCCGCCAGATCCGCTAGGTTCAGATGCACTCAGCCAAATAACCGACACAGCCTCCGCCGTAAATGCGGTAGAAAACGCCGCCGACCTGCTTTTATTGGGCGAAATTGAACCAGAAGATTTGGCACTGCTTGCCCTTTTTGCAGAAAACGCCATTGCACAGGCGGCAAGTATGCACTTTTTGGAAGACGAAACCATTGTTATCAACCAGCCAAACATCGAAGAAGTGCAGACAATTTCTTTTGCGACACGTGCAGAAATTTTAGAAATGTTAATGGGCAGAGGAATCGAATTTTCCCGTGAACTTGACGCAAATGTGGCATTCGTAACCGCCGATTTTGCGGAAGTTAGCGTGCGAGTAGAGCCGTCCGCCATACTAACAGATGTTGACCAAGTGTGGATTCGCGCCCCGTTTTATGATGTTTCGTTTACGCAAACTTTTATGCAAAACAACGCACACACGCCGCTATATATCTACATTTCGGCAACACAAGAAACACCGCTTGCCTTGGCAGCCAATTTAGAAATTGGAGAAACACCTAGCGAAAACGCTGATTTTATCGCAAATTTGACACAAATAAGACAAATAGGACAAATCGGGCCTAGCCAACACTATACATTAAACTTTAGCCGCCCCGTAACCGAGCCAGTTCGGCTGTCCGTGCCGCCAATAGCTGGCGACCCAACGTTCCAAACGCTGATGAGCCTAGAGGGCGAAAACATCGGCGGCCGCTACAACCCCATAACATCGCTGTTAGAATCGCGCGTACGCCAAAGCGGCACTTTTGTGGTGGTTGAAAATTTCGTAGATTTCGCCGATATACAAAACCTCTCCGCTGAAATGCAGCTGGCAATCCGAGAATTAGCATCGCAGGGCATAGTTGAGGGAATGTCGCCCACCGAGTTTGCACCCAATCAGCCCATGACCCGCGCACAGGTGGCATCGCTAGTAACCAACATTTTAGCAATAAGCGATCCCGCCGCCAATTTTGACTTTGCAGACGTATCTCAGGCAGATTGGTTTTTCACGCCAGTGCAAACGGTTCGCCAGCACGGCATAATGGAGGGCACATCTGCAACAATGTTTAGTCCGCACATGAACATTCCGCGCGACCAAATAACCGCCATAGCCGCCCGTATACTCCGCAGCGAGCGAAACTACCACAATCCAGGCAATCCGCAAGGGCTGCTTTCAACACAATTTGTAGATTACGCCATTTTCGCCGATTGGAGCGTACTCGATCTCGCATTAGCCGCCCGTGAAAACCTGGTTATCCGCCGTATGGATATGTTATTTATTCCAAACGAAGCAATAACGCGCGGCGAGGCGGCAATCATACTGCACAGGCTGTACAGACGACTTTTGTAATTTTACAATAAATCAGAAAATCAGAGCCTAGAGTTATTTTTGAAAATTTGAGAATTTAATTCTAGGCTCTAACAATTCTAACAATACGGAGGGAAAAAATATGTATATCGGAGAATTTTTGATAATAATTGGAATTTTAGGCGCGGCAACTTTTGTAATTTTGACGGGCTATTTAATAATTTCTTACAAAAACCGCAAATTGTACAGGCTAATTTTGGAACAGGAAACTGTTTCGTTTGAGGCGTTTAGCACCACAGTTAATAAGATTCGCGGCTCGCTAACGGGGGAATCTAGCCAAGTTTCGGGAAGTTATTCCGAAGAAAATTCGTCAAAAAGTTCGCCAAAAAGTTCGCCAAAAAATTCGTATTCAGATTTGGACACACTATATTTGGACACATTATATTTGGACGACGACAGCACAGCCACGATATTTCAAGATTCCACACAAAGAACCGCCAGAAACTACGAAGTTTCAGAAGATATTCCGCCAGATATAGATTGGCGGCCGCTTGCAGGTAAATATAAATTTTTAGAAAAATTACCAGGCGGCGGAATGGGGCAAATATTCATAGCATTAAGAATCCCAACGGAAAACGAGTGGATTGTGAAATTTATCCCCAAAAAAATCGGAAAATTAACGCAAGAGACAGAAATATTAAAAAAGCTAAATCACATTAGTTTGCCGTCCGTTATCGATGTTTTTGAAAATGACGACGGGCAATTTTTAGTACAAAGTTTTATAGAGGGCGTGGGAATGGATCAAGTGCTGAAAAACAACGGTGCAATGCCGTATTTTAAGGTGCTTGACTGGGCGGAACAGCTAACGCAAGTTTTGGCGTATCTGCACAACCGAGAAGAGCAATTCTTACATTTAGACCTAAAACCGTCCAATATTATGGTAACTAGAGATGATAAGCTGGTTCTTATAGATTTTGGGATAAGCCGCAGGCAATCAGATGCGGCAGAAACGCCGTTTGCAACGATACCGTATGCCGCACCCGAACAATTAAAAGGCAAATTATCGGAAAAATCCAAAAAAATCTTAGAAAAGCGGTTCGGCAGCCTAGATAAATTGCCAAAAGAGCGACTACAATGGCAAGTGGACGTTCGCACGGATATTTATAGTTTGGGCGTAATTTTGTTTGTGGCAGCCGTGGGGCATCTTCCGCAATATACAAATTTGGAGATATTAAAAGCCGCTGTTCCGCACAGGCTTTACCAGATAATTGTCAAATGTTTGCAAATTAACCCAAACCACCGCTACCAAAGCACCAACGAACTTTTGGCGGATATACAGCAGCAAAAGCAGCGCGGAAAATCTAAAATTCAATTTTCGCTACTGGCAAATCGGGCGGCAAGTTTTGCGGCAACGGCGGCAGTAGGCATTTCTGCGTTCGGTTTTCTCATGGGTAGCCATTTGATAGCCTTAGAAGCGATGACGATAATGACCGTAGAACCGCCATTTTTGACGGTTTCACTTTATCAATCGGCAGAGTTGCGACTAGAGCGAATTTTGCTGGACACAGGCGAAGAACGCCCGTTAAACCCCAATAATTTGCAATGGGAAATTACAGCAAACGACATTGCACAGGTGGACGGCAACAGGATAATCGGCTTAAATGTGGGCGAAACCACAATAAAAGGCACATATCGCCACAACGCCGTAACAATGCAGGTGCAAGTGGTTGAGCCTATGAACGGAATGGTTGAAATTTCGCAATGGTATCAGTTGGGCGGCATGGCGGCGGTGTTTGCTGGCACAACTAGACGAGATTGGGTGGACGGAACACTAGCAACGGCGGAATTTGTAGCCCCTGCCAGCTTGGACACAACCGCAAACGGTGCAATGTATTTTGCGGATTCTGGAATGTTGCGCCGCCTTTATAACGGGCAAATTGACACAGTTGCGATAAATCCGCCGTTTTTTACACCAGATATTGTACGGGCATACGGCGATGATATTTTCGTGCTGACAGATACTTTCCGAGATACCTACGGTCGGTTTTTTTACGCTTTAATAAGAATCCGCCAATCAAACACCCTAATTGCCGCCGCAGAAGAAATCATTTTTAGGCAAGCCCTCGAAACAACAATCCGAGATTTTTTTGTGCACAACGGGCTAATTTACTTCATAGAATGGGACACAAGCCTAAACCGCACCTATTTGCGTACAATAGAAATAAATGCCATAAATGCGGCGGATAACGTGGCAACTTTAGCAGAATTGCCCGTTGGCGTTTCCGCAATGACAATGGGCGAAAACATGATATTTTTAGCAGATAGAGAGCAGGGGACAATTTTAGTCTATAAAACGGAAAATTTTGGAGATTTTGAAGGAAATTTTGGAACTTCGGAAACTTTGGAAATTTCAGAAAATTTGTACCAAATAGCGGGAACAATCGGCGAACGAGCATTTATAGACGGCACAAACCCGCTATTTTACCAGCCTAGCCGCTTGCGTTATTACAACAACGAATTATTCATATGGGATTTTAACGTTTTGCGAAAAATAAGTTTTTCCGAAACAAACGGGGCAGTTACGGCGGCGGTAAGCCTAATTGGCAGAGCAAGCCCAACTTACGATTTTGAAATAATGTACACCACGCAATCCGCCGAAGAAATAATTTTGCCCCATAGCGAACTGATGGATTTTGCAGTTTTTGGCGAAAATATTATTTTAACAGACCCGAAAAGAGGGGTTGTTTGGCATATGAATAGGGATTTTTCTTAAATGTAGAATGAACCAAATGAGACGGGCGACCGACCTGCGTACACTTTTATCCTGCTGTCATTAACTTAAACGATTTATGGGGGAACGGGCGACCGAGGACGGTCGCCCCTACAAAAACGTCTCCCGTAGGGGCGACCGTCCT
>WRKK01000246.1 GCA_009782245.1 Defluviitaleaceae bacterium
ATTTGCCGACGAGGGCCTTGGAGTAACGAGCGTCTATTCCCCACGAACCGCAAAATCTACACCGACACCGACTACCAAGCCCACCAAGAGCGGCGGAAAAACGGTGAGCGGCTAAGCCTAACCCCACCGCCCACGTCCACGGACAAGCAATTAGTGCCACAGACGGTATCTGCCAGCCGTCCGTCTGCTCTGCCCGTTCGGTAGGCGGGTCGGAACGGGCAAACGAGAAAAACGGACAAACGGGACAAACGGGCGACCTGTCGGCAGGCGGGTCGGTCGCCCGTTCACTATAAATGTTTAAGTTAATGACCGTGATTTATCCGCCCGTTTTTTCCTGCATTAGTCTATTTTTAAGTTGTTCGCTTAATAATCGCCTTTGCTCTCTTGTTAGCAAAATTACCCGCATTTTGGATACACCCCAAATAAGCACTGCAACGGATACAGATGCAAGCGATATTATTACAGTTGTTGGCATATTAAAATGTCCACTCCTTTTCAAATTCAAATTTTTATTGTCATTATAGCACTTATTAACATGAAACACAATAAATTTTTGGAACATGACTATCCCGTTAGGCGGGTCGGAACGGGAAAACGGGCGACCGAGGACGGTCGCCCCTACGTTATGAAGACAGTCCAATATAAAATTGCTATATTACCTAGCTTGCAGGCTCTAAAGCGTAAGTCTTGATTACTTTATTGTCCTCAAAAAAATACAATCTTTCACAGGTTGGGCAACGCCACACATCGTTTTTAGGTAATGGAAATTTCCAACTTTCTATTGTGTCAACCTCCAATATTTTATCCCATTCTTTGTCGGTGTACATTCTTATTTGTATATCGTTGGGTGCCATTACGGTTGACAATGTTTCTCCGCATTTGCAGTACATATTAGCCATTAGTTACCTCCAATTTTTATTGTCATTATAGCACTTATTAACATGAAACACAATAAATTTTTGGAATATGACTATCCCGTTAGGCGGGTCGGTCGCCCGTTTGCCCTAATCATTTGCCCGTTTGCCCATACCAAATTATAAGTTATCTGGGTAGCAACAACAAAAAATTATCCCAAAAAAAACTTGCAAAAAAAATTTGACCTATCCATTTTTATGTTGTATAATTATTCTAGTGTTTTAATTTGATAGCATTAAAAATTAGAGAGGTGTTGTTTACTAATGTTAAGCGAAAAATTACTTACCGCACTTAGCGACCAAGTGAATGCAGAATATTACTCTGCTTACCTATATTTGGCGATGTCGGCGGCGGCGACTAAATTGGGGCTAAAAGGTACTGCCCACTGGATTTTTACACAATCGCAGGAAGAAATGGCTCACGGCACGAATATTTACAACTATATAATAGAACGTGGCGAAACGCCAGCCTTTAAGCCAATAGAAAAACCCGTAACAGAATACACCGATGTGCACCACATCTTCAACGAAATACTTAAGCACGAGCAATCAGTTACAAAAAGTATCAACAATCTAGCCACAATCGCAATGACCGATGCCGATCACGCCGCATACCAGTTTCTTATGTGGTATGTAAACGAGCAAGTAGAAGAAGAATCAGGCGTAAGCGATATTTTAGATAAACTTAAACTTGTAGGTAGCGGCGATAGTCTGCTCGCACTTGATAACGAACTTGGTGCACGTGTTTTTGTTAATCCGTTCCCAGCCAATTAAATATACGTATCTTGCCGCAAAACTGGGTTTTGTGGCAAGATACACCAAAAGAAAGGGGGGAAAAACTGCCACAAAAAATATTTTACAATATTTTAGTAGCAGCAAATTATGCAGTTTTCTAGTAATAAGCAGTTAAACAGGCTAAACAGAAAAATAAATAAAAGAACTAGACGCACCAAAAAACACATCTTTCTTAAAGCATTTTTTTTGTCAATAGTGCTGTGTTCCGCCGTGGTTTTAGTGGGTGTTTTTTTTGTGTTTAACAACGTTCGTCCGCCTACTGTGCCGCAAATATCCCAAAACCCCGTATTTGCCAACGAGCCAGACCCAACCTTAGTAGACCCCTCTGCGCCGCAACTGGACGAACTTCGTCCCGCTTTTGTGCCGCCCGATGAAGACGATGCTCACCCCGAAGATGCACTTATCGGTGCTGGGCTTATTGCTCCTGCTGGCTTTACCGACGACGACCGCAAAGACCTTTTCTTTACTTTCCTTATTTTGGGCTTGGACGAGGGCGTTAATGTTGATACTATTATGGTGGGCGCTTATGACGGCGTTGCTCACGAGGGTACGCTTATCAGCATTCCGCGCGATAGCTTGGTAAATGTTTCGCGGCGTATAAAAAAAATTAACGGTGCGTTCCCCGCTGGTACGCTGCATGGCGGCGGTATTCCTGGCGGAATAGCACAAATGCAACGGGAAATTATGACAATTATCGGCTTTGTACCCGATTTTTACGTGCTGATAGACCTAGAGGCATTTGTTAGAATAGTTGACACTATCGGCGGCGTTGAAATAGATGTGCCGTTTCATATGCGCTACGATGACCCTTATCAAGACCTTTTTATCGATATTCCCGAGGGTTTGCAACACATGGACGGCGAAACAGCCCTGCAATTTGCCCGTTTTCGCCGTGCTAACCAAGGTTTTAGGGGCGTTACTGATTATGGTCGTATTGTCAACCAGCAAACGGTAATACGTGCCACCGTTGACAACCTGTTACAACCAGCTAACTTACTACGGTTGCCCGAATTTGTGGATATTTTTTCGCAATACGTGCATACCAATATTTCTTTAATGGATATGCTATGGTTCGCCAGCCAACTAACCGAAATTAGCGGACTAGACGCACTTTCTACTTACACAATACCCACCGACGGCACTAGCGGCCCACCAAGCTGGTACGAATTTTTGGACGGCCCCGCCATCGTAGAAATGGTAAACCGCACAATCAACCCCTTTAACAGGGAAATTACCCTAAGCGATTTGGATATTATTAGGGAATATTAAGCAAAAGCAAGCAAAAATAAGTTGACAAATATTTTACAAGAATTTTTTGAGGTGATTAATATGGAAAACCATGAATTATATCTAGGCTCTAAAGTTTATACCAATTCTAAATGCGTTGGCTGTAATTTGTGTGTTTCCGTTTGCCCTTTCGATGAGGCTAAAGTTGTAGTTTGGGAAGGCGGCATAGAAAAGATTTATATAAACGAAAACAAATGCACAAATTGCGGCGAATGCGTACGTGCCTGTATTCACGATGCAGTTGACTACAAAGATAGCACAAAACAATTTTTTGCCGACCTTAAAGAGGGCAAAAAAATTTCTATTATAACTGCGCCGTCTATACGAACGAATATTCCAGAATGGCGTAAATTGCTGGGCTTGTTCCGCTCGATGGGCGTACACGCAGTATATGATGTTTCTTTTGGTGCGGATATTTGCACCTGGGCTTATTTGCAATACTTTAAGCAGCACGATGTGCGCGGCATGATAGCACAGCCGTGTCCATCTATTGTCAACCACATCGAACATTATGCCCCCGATTTAATACCGCATCTAATGCCAATACACAGCCCCGTTATGTGCATGGCTATTTATATGAAAAAATACAAAAACATCGATGGCGAATATGCCTTTTTATCGCCCTGTGCCGCTAAATTGGACGAAATTATCGATCCCAATACAAACGGGCTTATAAGCTATAATGTTACGTTTCGTAAAATGATGAACTATTTGGAAAAACACGGCATAGATTACACATCTTCCCCTGAAATTAGGCATGATAACACAAAGCACGGGCTTGGCTCTATTTTTCCAGCGCCAGGCGGGCTTGCCTCTAACGTAAAACAATATTTGCCCGAAGAATGGATTTTCCAAATAGAGGGGCAGCCGCACGTTACCGATTTTATTAACTATTACCGAGATGCCAAAAATTTGCCCGATGCTCCGCTGTTGATTGATGTGCTGAACTGTCGGCAGGGCTGCAACGCTGGCACGGGTGCTTGTCTTAAGGAAACGGATTCTTATAATATTGGCAAAGTTATGCACCAGTTGCGGCAGGAAGTCCAAAAAGAACGCACGGCAAACAACGCCAACAAAACAATGGATTCCAATGCGGCGGAATTTGACAAAACGCTAAATTTAACCGATTTTTACCGCCAATACAGTGCAAAGGGCACTCCCGATATTATTGTAACGCCCGAACAACGGGAAACCGCCTATTTGCAGCTGCGAAAGAAAACGGAAAAATCTCGTATAAAAGATTGCCGTGCTTGCGGTTATCCCACTTGCGAAAGAATGGCGGACGCAATTTTTAAGGGCATTAACCGCCCCGAAAACTGCATAGAATACACCCGAACCATAATGCGAATAAACCACGCCGAAATAGCCGACCTACTAGAAAAAGCCAAAGAAAACGGCAAAGCACTAGAAAAGGCAAACATAGCAAAAAGTGAATTTTTAGCAAATATGTCCCACGAAATACGCACGCCAATGAACGCAATTATCGGCATATCCGAGCTGCTAATGAATGAAGAACTAGAGGGGCATCACAAAGAATATGTCAACGATATTTATTTGTCGGCACAATCGCTTATGTCTATTATTAACGATATTTTGGATATGTCCAAAATCGAAGCTGGCAAAATGGAACTTATACCAATAGATTACGACTTTGATGTGTTTCTTGACACGATAGAATCAATGTTTTTGTTTGTTGCCCAAAAAAACAGTCTGCAATTTTTTGTGGAAACCAAAAACGAACTGCCCCGCTATGTTTTTGGCGACGATATTCGGCTAAGGCAAGTATTAACAAACATTTGCGGCAACGCAATGAAATTTACAAAAATGGGGCACGTTAAGCTAATCGTCGAAGCTACCGAAAACACGCTGATTTTTGAAGTGCAAGATACGGGCATAGGAATCCGCAAAAAAGATATTCCCAACTTGTTTAACACTTTCGAACAAACCGACAGCAAGAAAAACCGCGGAATTGTCGGTACTGGGCTGGGCTTATCTATATGCAAAACTTTTGTGGATATGATGGGCGGCACAATAAAAGTTACAAGCGAATACGGAATAGGCACAACATTTACAATAGAAATTCCGCTACAGTTGGGCGACAAGGAGAAAATACAATCCACCACAAACGACAGCAAAAAAGTATTTACCGCCAAAACTGCTAATATTTTAGTGGTGGACGATAACGAATTTAACCTAAAAGTTGCCTCTGGTTTATTGCAAATTCTAAAAATAACGCCAGAAACCGCAAAATCGGGTTTTGAGGCAATTAAAATGGTGCAAGAACGGGATTACGATATAGTTTTTATGGATCACATGATGCCCGTAATGGACGGCATAAAAACAGTGGAGCATATTCGCAAAATGGGCGGCAAACACGAAAAAACCCCCATTATTGCACTAACCGCCAACGCAATTCAAGGCGCAAAAGAAATGTTCCTTGAAAACGGAATGGACGACTTTATTTCAAAACCCATTGATAGCTATTATCTGAACCGCATAGTGGAAAAATGGCTACCGCCCGAAAAAATTAACTTTTCTGTAGCCGAAAAAAAACCGATACTCAAAAAAGCCCAACATTCCTACACTAGCGATTTTTTTGACCAGCTGAATAATATCGAAGATATAAAAGTGCAAGTTGGCATAAAATATTTTTCTGGCATGGAAGAGGCGTACAAAGGCGCGTTGGAATTGTTCCACCGCAAAATGTTATCTGAATGCAACCTTATGGAAACATATTTGCACAACGGCGACTTGCAGGATTTTTCAATTTCGATACACGCAATGAAAGGCGTTTTGGCAACAATAGGTGCAATGGAATTATCCGATGCGGCAATGGAATTAGAAAAAATGGCAAAACTAAACGATTTTGAATATTGCGAAAGCCATTATCCTAGCCTAAAGGAGCATTTGTTTGCTTTGTACGATAAATTAAAAACTGTGATAAATATAGACAACCAACTAGACAAAAACAGGCACAAACAAGGCGATTCCAGCGATACAGCCCAATCGGAACAAACGGAACAAACGGGACAATCCCAACAAACAAACAAACTGGAGCAGCCAGAAGAAGTTCTTGACAAAATAAAAACCGCTGTCGCCAATTTTGATTCCGATGCCGCCATTGCCGAACTAAATGAAATAACTTCATTCGATTTTGGCGAAGAGCAAAACGCACTAATACAGGAAATTTTACAGGCTTTAATAGATTTTGATTTTGATAAAGCCGAAGAAATACTGCAACAAATTACTTTAACGCAAACTTGAAAAACTAAAAAACTTAAAAACCCGTGTGAAACCACACAAATAAAATAATGCTAGGAGGCATACATTTTGCAGATAAAAGAGGGTTTAACCAAAATAAAAGCTATCAACAAAGACAACTACATATCCAAGCTAGACGAAAAAGAATTTGAAACATACGTTGTAGCACTAGAAAAATTTTGCGACGATTTGCCCAACAAAGAAGAAAGCATCAAAGAAAAAGTTAAAAATGAAAATTTCGCAGAATTACCCCAAGTTTTAGAAGAAGTAGAAACACTGTTAAAAAATGTTAATGCGCAAGATTTGTTAGAAAGTTGCCTTAAATGTAGTGCCGAAATTACAAAAAAGAGTATCGATAACACAATTACCAAAAGAGAAGTAGAGGACACCATGGCGGAACATTTGCGTAGCCTTGCCGAACTTTCTATTGATATACAAATGGTGCTGCATAAAGAACTAGCGGAAGAAAGCGTTGCAGAAGCAAGTGATACAATGACCTTTGGCGACCTAGAAACCGAAGAACCGCCAAAACCCGCCGAACCGAAGTTGTCATTTACAATATTAGCCGTTGACGATATTTCGTTTTTTTTGCAAATAATAAGAATGCACTTGCAAGGAACGCCGTTTAAGGTAACTTGCGTTAATTCTGGCAAGGCGGCGTTGCGGTTTATTCAAAACCACCATGTGGATTTGTACATATTAGATATTGAAATGCCAGAAATGAACGGCTACGAACTAGCAAAAAGAATCCGCGCAGAGGGCAAAAAAGAGCCGATAATTTTTCTAACTTCCAACGCTTCCCGCAAAGATGTTATAACTGCAATACAGTCGGGCGGCTCCGATTTTATAATTAAACCGTGCAACCAACGCCAAATTTTAGAACGTATTACCAAACATTTAGCACCAAAAAAGGAAGAACCACCAGAAGAACCAGTAGAAGAAGAGCCAGAAGAAGAAGTTGTAGAGTAGTATTTATTGAAGATTGAAGAGTTGAAGAGTTGAAGATTAGCGGGTTATGCCGAAAAAACAGCTGAATTTTTGATGTTTTTTTGGTACTTTTTTTGTTGGGAAATTTGGTAGACAATTATTTTCATGTAGGGGCGAACAGGCGGGGTCGCCAGCCCAACAGGCGGGTCGGAATGGGGAACGGGCGACAACGCCCACCATTGGTTGAGGGGCAAACGGGCGTAATGGTTGGGGGGCAAACGGGCGTAATAATTGGGGGGCAAACGGGCGTAATAATTGGGGACAAACGGGCGTAATAATTGGGGACAAACGGGCGTAATAATTGGGGACAAACGGGCG
>WRKK01000247.1 GCA_009782245.1 Defluviitaleaceae bacterium
GGAAAAGTTACGGCTATCAAATCGGATTCGGTATTTGACGTGAAGTTGTCGTAATTTACCGTGATTGCATGGGCAATCGGAGTTGGCAAAAGCCGCTAAACACGTTCCTAGACGAAAACATACAAGGCTTTATTTTGGGCGATTGGGAAAACATAGCAGGGCAATGGGACTCTTTTGTCCAGCAAGCAATAGCCATGGACGCAAACGACCTACTAGCCGCCTATCAATCAGCTTTTGACAGATTTTTGGCTAACTAAAAAAAGATAAAACCGTGGGCGCCCGCCTGCCGGCGGGTAGGCTGCCCACACCCGCAAGGGAGCGCGCCCCCTTGACCCCGCTAAATTTTTTAATAGTGCCAGCAGAAATTATGGATATTCTTTGAATTTTTATGGGGGCATTGTTGCACTTGCGTACATTTTTATGGGACGGTTGCCCCTACAAAAACGCCACCCGCCGACCGTAGGGGCGACCGTCCTCGGTCGCCCGTGGTCTGCCTATCGGCAAACAGGTAAATTGTGGGGTGTGGGCAAAATTTTTGCGGTTTTAGCATTTGGAGGTTGACATGAACGAAGAATTTTTAACAGATATGCGGATTGGGATTGAAGAATTTTTCACAGATTTTGCCGATAATCCCGAGAATTTGAGCGGTTGGGGGCATAATTATTTTTGCGAGGAAGACGGCGGATTTTTGCGGTTTTTGTTAAAAAAGCCCAACGAGCATGAATGCCCGATTTGCGGCAAAGTTTACACGGAAGAGCGATATTGTCAGACATGGACGTATTTGTACAGGGTGCGTTGGGTGCAGGAAACCTTGAAAGCAGCGTATTATTTCAGCATTAGCGGCGATGACGTTTTCAACGATACAATCAAGCAAACTTGGCGGTTTTACGCCAAAAATTACGGTAATTTTGCCCTGCACGAAAAAGATAGGATTAACCCGCCGATTATGGAAGTTGGCGGCGTTGGGCGGATTATGTCGCAGGGGCTAAACGAGGGGATTATGGTTGTTAAGCTGCTGGCTGCCCTTGATTTGCTGGGCTTTCGGGAAACGGACGAGGGTTTTTTGGCGGAACTGAAAACGGATTTTTTTACGCCAATAATCGAACTGCTAAAACCGCAGATTTACAGGGTTCACAACATAAAATGCTGGCTAAACTCGGCGGTTGGCATGGCGGGGCTGTTTTTCCAGGAAGAAGAATGGCTAAATGCGGCACTTTATGGCGAGTACAACTTGACAAAACAGCTAAATGAGGGCGTTACAGCGGATAATTTTTGGTACGAGGGCTCGATACATTACAATTTTTTCACGCTAGAGGGCGTTTTGGCGTTTCTGCTGTTCTGCAAAAAATACGGCAACGATTTTTGGCGAACTTGCGATATTCCAAGAAAAATGCTGCTTTCCGCCCATGAATACGCCTTTGATAACGCCGTTTTGCCCAATCCCAACGACGGCTGGGCAAATGTCAACCTTAAAACTTACCTGTTTTTGTACTATTCCGCATGGCAACTGTACGAAGACGAGCGGCTGGCGGCGATAATTTCTGCGGTGGAACGGGCAAAAATGCCCCGTGTTCCCCTGCCTTTGTGGGATTCCTATCATTTTCAAGGTTTGCCCGTTGAGAAATTTTTGTATGCCGCCGCCAACAAGAAAAATCCCGCTAATGCGGCGTTTGACGGGAAAATCAGCAAGTCAATCCGCAAAAAAAGTGTGCTTTATTCTGCCTCAAATTTTGCAATTTTGCGGAATGAGCGTGTCAACCTATTTTTGAAGTACGGGCATAACGCCGCAAGCCACGCACACCCCGACAAAATGACGTTTGAATTAACGGTTGACAACACGCTTGTTACACGGGATTTATCCAATGCGGGCTACGGTGCGAAAATTTGCAACGAGTGGCACAGAACAAGCACATCGCACAACACAGTTGTAGTAGACGGCTTAAATCACGTTGACACCGAACCTGGCGAGATTGTGGCGTTTGCCGAAAACGCTGTAACTGCCGTGGCTTTTCCGTACCCGCAAGTGAAATTTACACGCCATTTCACAATTTTAGAGGACGGCATAACGGATATTTTCCACGCAGAGGGCGAAACGCTGCATATTTTTGACTATTTTCTGCACATAGACGGCGAAATTTTATGCGAACCCACAGCGACAACCGCCGTTGAAAGTTTGGGCTTTTGCGAAAACGGTTACCAGCACATTAAAAACGTGCGGCAAGTGGCGGATTTAAGGGCGTTTGAGGTGTTGGCAAGCGGCACAAAAATGCGGCTAGTGGTTGACAAAACGAACGAAGTTGACGAAACCAACGAGGTTGACAAAAAAAACGAAAAATCCACCAAAATTTTCCTATGCGAAACGCTGGACAATCCCGTAACCAAGCACCGCCAAACAATTATAATCCGCAAATATGGCAAAACCGCAAAGTTCACGCTAAATTGGCACTTTTAGGAAAAACATAAAAATTTTAGATTTTGGGAGGTGTAGCAATGGTATTTTTGTACAAAGATGCGTATTTGCAGACAGATACGGAAGAAATGACACGGCGAGTTTTGGCACACGATAAAGATTTAATGTTGGTGGAAATGACGTGGCACAAAATCCCAGCCGACCCTTATATGCACTCGCACCCGCACAGCCAGATTGCCCAAGTTACCAAGGGTACGTTTGAATTTGTGGTTGAAGAAGAGGGCGGCACGGTTAGAAATGTGCTGAAAGAGGGCGATTCCATTTATTTTAGGGCTAATGTTGTGCATGGCTCGTATGTTTTGGAAGTCGGCTCGAAGTTGGTTGACATTTTCACGCCCGAACGTGCGGATTTTTTGCCAAGTTTGCCAAGTTTGCCAAAATGAACAGGCTAAAGGAAAGTTTTAGCAACATGAGCGACGGCACGAAATCGTTTTTGCTGTATGCGTATTTTGCGGGAATGGCGTATTTTGTTGTTGTTTGGGTGCTTGGCTTTGATATTTTCGAGTTGAGCGTTGTGCTTGGGCTATTTTCCGCCCTTGCGGCGAGCATTTTGCAGACGGCAAAAAGGGGCGGCGAAGTTAGCGATAATTTGCCACGGTTTACGCTTGTGCGGAGCGTTTTGGTCGCTTTTGCCTGTTGCTATTTTCTTGTGCTTGTGCAAAGGCTGGCGGCGGAACACGTGGGCAGTTTTGCGTTTGAACCTGTTTCGTTTGGGGTGGGGTTTGCGGCGGTGCGAATGGGGGGTGTTTGGGTTTGCAAGCGGTTGCGGACTGTAATAAGCGGTTTCAAAGGGGAGTAATTTGTGGTTGACAAAACTCAAAACCCTACTAAACTTGCTTTTTTCGCAATTTTTTGGTACAATAATCCCAATTTGAAAGGGGGATTTTACTTGTTCCAGCAAACTTTATTTGAACAAACTCCAGAACAAACTCCAAACACCAACGTTTGGGATAAAACCACGCCCATCGAAAAAAGTGCCTACACGCACGAAACAGCACCGACTTTTTGCAATACAAATAACTTGACCATTCCGCCAAATGCTCTCACTATGCTAGATTTATTTTGCGGGGCGGGCGGCTTTTCTGTAGGCTGCGGCTGGGCGGGCTTTTTCCCTGTTTTTGGGCTAGATTACCTTGCACCAGCGGTTGCCACTTGGTCAAAAAACCACCCTAATTCCATAGCTTGTTTGGGCGATATTTCGCTTGCCGAGCCGCAAAAAATCAAGGAAATGCTGTCGTCAAAAGGCGTGGAGCATATCCACCTAATTACTGGCGGTGTGCCTTGTCAGGGTTTTTCCATTGCCAACCGCAAACATCACGATTACGACAAGCGGAATTTCCTGTTTTTGGAATACATGAAATTTGTCAAGGCTTTTCAGCCAAATTGTATTATTCTGGAAAACGTCTCTGGAATGAGGAGTACGGCGAAAGGCGAATTTGAAAAGGAAATAAAGTGCCACATGGAAGAATTGGGCTACACGGTTACGGTTGACATGGTAAACGCCGCAAAATACGGTGTTCCGCAAGTGCGACATCGCCTGATTTTTGTGGGTGTGCGAAAATCTTTGGGTTGCGTTTATAAAATTCCCATGGGAAAATTTGAAACGTCAGAAAATTACAGGACAGTAGCGGACGCACTTTCGGATTTGCCAAAACTGAAAAATAACGAGCAGGTGGCAGAATATGCCAACCCGCCAAAAACCGAATTTCAAGCACTAATGCGAGGTTTTGGCGATTTGGCAATACAAAAAACCGACAAATTACATAATCACGCCGCACCAAACCACCCGCCCGAAACTATCCAAAAAATCGCAAATACAGCCCCAGGTCAGCCGATGTACCCAAAATTTAAGCAACGAATCCGCCTTTCGCTAGACCAGCCAAGCCCAACGCAACTTGCTGGCGGTATCCGACCGCAATTCCAGTTTGGACACCCAACTCAACCGCGCGGGCTGTCCATTAGGGAACGGGCGCGGATTCAGAGTTTTCCCGATTCTTATGAATTTGTGGGCGGAATTGTGCAGGAGCGAGTGCTGACGGGCAACGCTGTTCCGCCGCTTATGATTTACGAATTGGTTAAACCGATTGCAAAAATGTTGAAAGAGCGTGAAAAAAATGTATAGGATTTGGTACAGCACGGAAAGTTTCGCCGATCTTATAGTTGACAACACCGTGCTGAAAAACAGGAATTTTGCGAAAAGCAAGCTGTACGAAAGCGATGCGAACAATCCCAAGCGGTTTCACGCCATGCCCGACCATATTCGAAAAATACTGTATTTGGACGCACCCGATTTGATAGTTGAGCAGAACAACGAGCCGATTTTTTCCATGGAAATATCCACCGAAGCAGGAACTGGACACAACGCTTTTCAGCGGTTTGCAAGGATAGCCGCCTCGGTAGAAAACGGCGTGCCAGCTTTTTACATTTATCCCGAGGGCGTTATTATCCGCCGCCAAAACGCCGCACCGCGCTGGGACATGATAAACCCAGTAATATTCAAGGCTTTGGAAAGTGTGATGAGCATTTATGATATTCCCGCCCTGTTGTTTTATTTTCCGACCTACCTGCAGGACGGGCAGGGCGATGTGCGTGAATTTCCGAACCCGCTTGATAAAAAAGCGAAAAATTCCGTAAATTTGCACAGTAAAGGCTTACGTTACGAAAAAAATTTGAAATATTTGGGTTGCCCTAGTGCGGAAACCGCTGAAATGCGGAAAATGTTTGACATTTTGAATGAAGTTGTTACCACAATGGAGCAAAAAGGCTTGCATAACGGGCGAAAATCGCTGTTGCGAAATCTATTGTTGCGTGAACGGCGAAATTTTATGCAAGAGGAATTTACCCGAAAAGCCAACGGACAAAATTTGTCGGGAATGTCCCCAATATCGGCGACGGTAAAGTTGCCAACGGAATATTTGCTGAATTATTTAAGCACCCACGAAAGCCCAAATTACAGCATTGGCGAATTGCTCCGCCGCCGCAAGCACACAATATTTTACAAAGTTAATGCAAAATTTAGGGGCGACCCTTATCCAGGAGCGTTGTCCGCACTTGATTATTTGCTGTGCCGAGAGGGCAAAACTTTTGAAGAACGCAGAAATAATCTTGTGCTAGTTTTTGGCAACTTGCAAACGCAAGCGGAGGGCGAAAATTTGGCTATATCCGATACAAATGGCTCAACAATAGCAATTTTCTTTTCCGCCGTCCAAAACAGCGAAAAGCACAATCTGCTCTCAAAAAATTATGAAGATTTGGAAAGCGCCGAAATTCCACGTTATTTTATGCAAGCCCGTTACGGCTCAACATACTCAAAAGTCAAGCACATTCGCATATATTCCTATTTTGCAGACGCTATATTGTTTCCAGACGGCTCTTTGTGGAGGGACGGTTGACGGAAGAACAGGTAACAAGGGCAATTTTGGCTCGTTTAGCGGACGGTAATTGGCACATTATAGCGTACGATTTTCCGCAAAGCGGGACGGGGATAATGTTGCACCCAAACGGCGGCTCTGCGGCAAAAAATAAAGGTGGGTTTGTTCCCGATATTATCGCCGTAAAGGGCGAAATTTGCCTATTTTTTGAGAACAAAAACAGATTTTTTGCGGACGATTTTAACAAGTTGTTTTCGCTAATTTCCGACAACCAATACACAGTTGACATTGAAAAATTATTGCGAAATTTCGCCGTGGACAATATTTATTATGGGATAGGGCTACCGAGTGAAAAATGGACGAAAAAAGCCATTGAATATGCAAAAATGGTGGACTTTGTGCTTGGCGTTGCGGAGTTTGGCGGGGTTGAGTTTTTGTATAATCCGTTTGGGTTGGTGGTGTAGGTTGCGGCAGAAGAAATCGGAGCAGCAGAAATCGGAGCAAAATTTTTATTTTCAGAGGGCTTGATTTATTTTGACACATATGCTATAATGTCCATATTACGGCAAACGGAACTCCCCGAGGTTGTAATCTCGCTGTTGTGGCTTTCTTTGGCAGATCGGGAAGATTTCATAAATTGGCATTTTGGAAATTTGCAGGAAATCTCGCTGACGAATTTTTGGGAAACCGATACACCAATGAATTTTACTGAAACCGACACGTTTTTGGAACTGCTTGTATCGGACGGCGAAACCGAATTTTCCGACCTTAACGCAGTTATCCGTCTGCCCACAACGCCGCCATTAGAAGTGTTTGAGGTGTTTTTTGCAGATGCGAACTTAAATCTAACGCCAATCGCCAGCTTTGCAGACGAAACCATGTTGACATTCACAGCGGAGCAATCGGGCGTGTTCATTGTAACTTTTGCAAACGCCCTTGAAACGCCGCTTGCCGTGCCGTTGGCTGAAATCTCGCAAAATTTACTGGAAATTCGGCTTGCGTTGGGTAGCCAAACCTTTGAAATAAACGGCGTTTCGCAGGTTTTGGAAGTCGCCCCATTCATCGACCCCGCCACCAACCGCACAATGCTCCCGCTACGCCTAATAGCCGAAACCATCGGCGCAACCGTCGACTGGGACGAGCCAACCCGCACCGTGCAAGTTACCACCGCCGCCGCAACCCTAGTAATACAGCTAGATACGCCGCTCCCAGACGGCATGGGCAACGTTATTCTACAGGACGGCAGAACTTTTGTCCCAATCCGCTACATTGCCGAAAACTTGGGGCTTTCCGTTGATTGGAATCCCGACAGCGGACAAATAAATATCGCAAGGTAAAAATTAAACCGTGGGAATCGCCCACAAATAGGGCGTTCCCACGTATTATGAAAAACGAGAGAGGTAAAATTATGAACCTACAAATTAGATACGCAAATCACCCAGAAGATGCAAAAAAATACACCACCGCCGAACTCCGCAATCACTTCTTAATAGAAGACGTTTTCGTGGCGGACGAGGTACAGTTAGTGTACTCGCACATTGATAGAATCATCGTTGGCGGAATTATGCCAATCAGCAAAAAATTAACCTTAACCGCTGGCAAAGAAATGGGAGTTGACTACTTTTTCGAGCGCCGCGAGGGCGGAATTATCAACATCGGCGGCAAGGGCAAAATCACGATTGACGGCACAGCCTATTCGCTCGACTACCAAGACGGCTTGTATGTTGGGCTTGGCGTAAAAGAAATCACGTTTGAGTGCGAAGACAGCCAAAAACC
>WRKK01000248.1 GCA_009782245.1 Defluviitaleaceae bacterium
AGCGAGGATTCCTTGAAAGATTTGGACGAAGACGGAATTATTCGCATTGGTGCGGAGGTTTTGCCGAACGATATTTTGGTGGGAAAAGTAACGCCAAAAGGCGAAACCGAGTTAAGTCCAGAAGAACGGCTGTTGCGAGCAATTTTCGGCGAAAAGGCGCGCGAGGTGCGTGATACTTCGTTGAAAGTTCCGCATGGTGAAAGCGGCATTATAGTAGATGTAAAAATTTTTACACGAGAAAACGCCGACGAATTGCCGCCTGGAGTTAATCAGGTTGTGCGAGTTTATATTGCACAAAAGCGGAAAATTTCGGTTGGCGACAAAATGGCTGGCAGGCACGGCAACAAAGGCGTTATTTCAAGGGTTTTGCCCGTTGAAGATATGCCGTTTTTGCCAAACGGTCGTCCGCTGGATATTGTGCTGAATCCGCTTGGAGTTCCTTCTCGCATGAATATTGGGCAAGTTTTGGAGGTTCACTTGGGCTTGGCGGCAAAAGTTTTGGGCTGGAAAGTTGCAACGCCAGTATTTGACGGCGCGCACGAGGTTGACATAATGGATACGCTAGAATTAGCCAACGATTACGCCAATCTTGAATGGGAAGAATTTTCGGAGCGCTGGAAAGGGATAATCGAGCCAGAAATATACGACCAGTTGTACGAAAATCGGGAACATCGTGAAGAATGGCGTGGCGTACCAATCAGCAGGGACGGCAAAATTAAGTTGCGAGACGGCAGAACAGGTGAAGAGTTTGATAATCCTGTAACAGTGGGCTATATGCACTATTTGAAGTTGCACCATTTGGTTGACGACAAAATTCACGCACGCAGCACAGGTCCGTATTCATTGGTAACGCAACAGCCGTTGGGCGGCAAAGCCCAATTTGGTGGGCAACGTTTCGGCGAAATGGAAGTTTGGGCGCTCGAGGCTTACGGTGCATCGTACACTTTGCAGGAGATTTTGACCGTAAAATCAGACGATATTGTTGGTCGTGTGAAAACGTACGAATCCATCGTAAAGGGCGAAAATATCCCAGAGCCTGGAATCCCCGAGTCGTTCAAGGTTCTGCTAAAAGAATTGCAAGCCCTTTCGCTGGACGTTAAAGTGCTAACAGCCGACGACAAAGAAATTGACATACGTGAATCGGACGATATGACCGAATTGGACGTTAATATAGAGGGCAAAGAGCAAGAAGAGCCACGAACATATGTCCGCAAAGCCGCAATAATCCTGGAGCCTGAAGACGAAATAGAAGAAGAATCATTTTTTGAAGATGACGAAGATATATAGAAACTTGAATAAAACCTTGAAACCGTGGATTTTCGGTCGGTTGGCTGAAATGCCTAAAATGGCTGAAAATCCGTGGTTTTGTGCCTTATATACTCGAACAACTTAAAAATAATCGGGTATACTGGTAACGGGCGGATAATATCCGCGCCTACCTGTCTGCCGAAAGGTAGGCGAAACCGCCGCTTGTAGGGGCGGATATTACCTGCCCGTCCGGCAGGCGGGTCCGCCCGCTTTCTTCTGTAATCAGCTTGTTTTAAGCGGTTGACAAACTGACAAAAAGGCAACAAATTGAGCATTAAGAGAGGTGTTTTTTTCTATGAATGTGAATAGTGAAAATGAAATGGCGTTTGATTCGATAAAAATAGCGTTAGCATCGCCAGAAAAGATAAGAGAATGGTCGTTTGGCGAGGTAAAAAAGCCAGAGACAATAAATTACAGAACCCTTAAACCCGAAAAAGAGGGGCTTTTTTGCGAACGCATTTTTGGCCCTAGCAAAGATTGGGAATGCCATTGCGGAAAGTACAAACGAATACGCTACAGCGGCGTTGTTTGCGACCGTTGCGGCGTTGAAGTTACCAAAAACAAGGTGCGCCGTGAAAGAATGGGACACATCGAACTTGCTGCGCCCGTTTCGCATATTTGGTATTTTAGGGGAATCCCAAGCAGAATGGGCATTATTTTGGGAATGTCGCCCAAATCGCTAGAGAAAATTCTTTATTTTGCATCTTATGTTGTTATCGATGCGGGCAACACAAACCTCGATGCTAAAGATGTGCTGTCAGAGCAAGAATACCGAGATGCTATAGAAAAATATGGTTATGACGCTTTTAGAGTAGGCATGGGCGCAGAGGCCGTCCGTGAACTGCTGGAAAAAATTGACCTAGATGCAGAATCGCAAAAGTTAAAAGAGGAGTTGCGGTCGGCATCGGGGCAAAAGCGGATAAAATTTATTAAAAAATTAGAAGTAGTGGAATCGTTCAAAACCGCCAATATTCGCCCAGAATGGATGATAATGGACGCTATTCCCGTTATTCCGCCAGATTTACGCCCAATGGTGCAACTGGACGGCGGACGGTTCGCCACAAGCGACTTGAACGACCTTTATCGGCGTGTGCTTAACCGCAACAATCGCCTAAAACGCCTGTTGGATTTGGGCGCGCCCGATATTATCGTCCGCAACGAAAAACGTATGTTACAAGAATCTATTGATGCCCTAATTGACAACGGTCGCCGTGGCCGCCCAGTTACTGGGCCTGGCAACCGTCCGCTAAAATCGCTTTCTGATTTGCTAAAAGGCAAACAAGGGCGTTTCCGCCAAAACCTTTTGGGAAAACGGGTTGACTATTCTGGGCGGTCGGTTATTGTGGTTGGACCGCACCTAAAACTGTACCAATGCGGCTTGCCGCGCGAAATGGCGGTTGAGTTGTTCAAGCCGTTTGTAATGAAACGCCTTGTGCAGTTGGGAAAAGCCCACAACATAAAATCGGCGAAACGCATGGTGGAACGCCTACAGCCCGCCGTTTGGGACGCTTTGGAAGAAGTCATAAAAGAACACCCCGTTATGCTAAACCGTGCGCCAACCTTGCACCGCCTGGGCATTCAGGCTTTTGAGCCCGTTTTGGTTGAGGGTCGTGCGTTAAAATTGCACCCGCTAGTTTGTGCCGCCTATAATGCCGACTTTGACGGCGATCAAATGGCTGTTCACGTGCCGCTTTCCGTTGAAGCCCAAGCGGAGTGCCGCTTTCTGTTGCTTGCACCAAACAATCTGCTTAAACCGTCCGACGGCGCACCGATTACCGTTCCCACAAAAGACATGGTTTTGGGAATCTATTATTTGACCGTGGAAAAAGACGGCGACTTGGGCGAGGGCAGCATTTTCATGGACGTTGACGAGGCTTTGCTGGCGTACGAACACGGTTACATAACATTACACGCCAAAATCAAGATACGCCGCCAAATTGCGGACGATGACGGCGTTGTGCATTCTCGGTTAATGGACGTTACTTTGGGTCGCGCGTTGCTAAACGAGGCTATTCCCCAAAATATCGGCTTTATCGATAGGAATATTTTTGAAAATAGATTTTTATATGAGGTCAACACTTTGGTTGACAATAAAATGTTGGGGCGGATTGTCAGTCGCTGCATAAATGCGTTGCCGCCCACGCAAACGGCGGAAATGCTGGATAATATCAAAATGTTGGGCTTTAACTTTGCCACGCGCGGCTCGCTGACTGTTTCCGTTTCGGATATGGAGATTCCGCCAACCAAGCCCGAAGTTTTGCAATCCACCGAAAATATCGTTGAGAACATCGAGCGAATGTTCCGCCGTGGCTTAATGACGGACGAAGAACGCCACGACAAAGTTATCGATGCCTGGAACGAGGCGAACCGCCAAATAACAATCGATTTAATGGAAAATTTGGGACGCTACAACAACATTTTCATGATGATGGATTCTGGCGCACGTGCCTCGCGCGACCAGCTAAAACAGCTGGCTGGAATGCGGGGCTTAACGGTTAATCCGTCGGGAAAAGTTTTGGAAGTGCCGATAAAATCCAACTATCGTGAGGGTTTGACGGTTTTGGAATATTTTGTATCTGGACACAGCGCCCGCAAAGGCTTGACAGATACCGCTTTGCGTACCGCCGACTCTGGCTACCTTACACGCCGCTTGGTTGACGTTTCGCAGGATATTATTATCCGTGAATTGGATTGCCACCCGCAAGATGACGGCAAAGTGCCTGGAATGTGGGTTTCCGCTTTCACGGACGGCCCCGAAACCATCGAGCCGCTTGCTGACCGCATTCGTGGGCGTTGGTCAATTTTGGATATACAACACCCGCAAACTGGCGAAGTTTTAGTAAAAGCCGACACAATCATTTCCTCCGACCAAGCCGAAATTGTTGCGGCGGCTGGCGTTGAAAAAGTGCTTATCCGCACAATTTTAACGTGCCGCTCTCGTATCGGGCTTTGCTCCAAGTGCTACGGCGCGAACATGGCATCTGGGCGCGAGGTTGGAATCGGCGAATCTGTGGGAATTATCGCCGCACAGTCTATCGGCGAACCTGGCACACAGCTTACAATGCGGACTTTCCACTTGGGCGGCATCGCCAGCAACGAGGACATCACGCAAGGTTTGCCCCGTGTTGAAGAACTTTTTGAGGCCCGCAAGCCCAAAGGTTTGGCTATAATAGCCGAATCTGGCGGTCGTGTTATGATTGGCGAAACCAAAAAGAAACGGGAAGTTATCATTTTTGACCAAGTAACAAACGAACAAAAAGATTACTTGATTCCCTACGGTTCTCGGATAAAAGTGCAAAACGGCGACACAATAGAGGCTGGCGACGAATTAACCGAGGGCAGCGTGTATCCCCATGATATACTGAAAATAAAGGGCGTTCGTGGCGTACAGGATTATCTTTTGTGCGAAGTGCAACGGGTTTACCGCTTGCAAGGCGTTGACATTAACGATAAACATATAGAAGTTATCGTGCGGCAAATGCTAAAACGCATAAAAGTTGAAGAACCTGGCGATACCGACTTTTTGCCTGGCAGTTTGGTTGATTGGCTAGAATTTGACGACCTAAACGAACGCAAAATAGCAAACGGCGAAGAGCCCGCAACGGGAAATCGTATGCTATTGGGCATAACAAAGGCATCTTTGGCAACTGATTCATTTTTATCGGCGGCATCGTTCCAAGAAACAACGCGGGTACTGACGGAAGCGTCCATTAGCGGCAAAACCGACCCGCTAATCGGGCTAAAGGAGAACGTTATTATTGGCAAGTTGATTCCAGCTGGCACGGGCATGGAGACATACCGCAATATTGAAGTTTCAACCATCGGCGGCGAAGAAGAGGAAGAAGAACCAGAAATAACAGCACCCGAAAATCTACACGATGCGTTTGACACGTACGATTTACGCAGAGACGACGATGACGACGACGACGATATAGAACTATCCACAGTGGACGACATATTTGACGAAGACGACGAACTGGATCAGGAGATACTAAAAATGCGGCAACGGGGCGAAAAAGCAGCATTAGAATTTGACGAATTTGACGAAAAAGACGAAGACGAAGAAGAAGAGCCGCCAGCCGAAGAACTAGCGGAAGAAGAACTAGCCGAAGAATTAGCTGAAGAACTAGCCGAAGAACTAGCCGAAGAAGAACTAGCCGAAGAACTAGCTGAAGAAGAACTGGCTGAAGAACTGGTTAAAGAAGAGGTGTTTGCATGAGACTGGGCATTGTAGGCTTGCCGAACGTTGGCAAAAGCACGTTATTCAACGCAATAACGCAAGGCGGCGCAGAGGCGGCAAATTACCCATTCTGCACAATAGACCCAAACGTTGGCGTTGTGCCTGTTCCAGACGAACGGCTGGCAATTTTGCAAGAAATATACCAATCCAAGGCAGTAATTCCTGCTGTGGTAGAAATGGTGGATATTGCGGGGTTAGTAAAGGGTGCTGGTACTGGCGAGGGAATGGGCAACAAATTTTTATCGCACATTCGTGAAGTTGACGCGCTTGTTCACGTTGTCCGCGGCTTCGAGGACGAAAACGTAACGCACGTATACACAAGCGTGGATCCGATACGGGATATAGAGATAATTCGGCTAGAGTTAATAATTTCCGATTGGGAAATGGTGGAACGGCGGCACGAGCGGGTGCTGAAAGCCAACAAAAGTCCCAAAAAGCCCGACGTATACCCCCGAGAACTGGAAGTTTTGGAAATTTTGCAGGTAAGTTTTAAGGACGGCATTTGTGCAAGGCACATTGTTTGGGATAACCCCGAAGACGAAAAATATATGCAAACGCTGAACTTACTAACCGCCAAGCCCGTATTATACGCCGTCAACGTACTAGAAGACGAAATTTTAACAGGCAACCAGCACGTTAAAACGGTTGAAGACTTCGTTACAAAAGAGAACTCCAAAGTTTTTTCGATGTGTGCCAAAATAGAAGAAGAAATATCGGCACTGGCGAAAGAGGATAAAATGCTATTCTTGCAAGATTTAGGGCTAGAGCAAAGTGGACTTGACAAAATAGTAGCGGCGGGTTACGAACTGCTGGGCTTAATAAGTTTTCTAACAGCTGGCCCAAAAGAGGTACGCGCCTGGACGATAACAAAAGGCTTAAAAGCCCCGCAAGCAGCAGGAAAAATACACAGCGATATGGAAAAAGGCTTTATCCGTGCAGAAGTAGTAAGTTTCGACGATCTGCACCGTCTAGGCTCACACACAAAAGCCAAAGAAAACGGGCTTGTCCGCATCGAGGGCAAAGACTACGCATTCCAAGACGGCGATGTAGTGCTTATTCGTTTCAACGTTTAGCTTAAAACCTTAAAACCGTGGGGCTCTGCCCCACACCCCGCAAGGGCGCTGCCCCTTGACCCCGCAAGGAGCGCGCCCCTTGACCCGCTAATTTTTGAATTTTGGTTTGCGTAAAATAAAAAATAACCAACTAAAAAGAAGTTCAAATTGCAACCGCTTTAGTTGGTTATTTTATTTTCATTTTGGGCAAATTTATTTTTATAGTGGATAATCTGATTTTTGTGCCATTGTGTAGACATTTTTTAGTACAGTATGCACATAGCTGCAATGTGTTATTAAATACATTTTAGCGTTAAAATCGTCTTCCGAATGACATTCTAATAATTTTTCACAGTTTAACTCTTTTGCAATATTATCGTTTAGCTGTATACTAACGGGGTAGCCAACTTCTGCGTGGGTAAACAGCATAATTCTGTAACGCTGGCGAACAAACGGCGAGTGAACAAAAAATTCATAAGTTATTGTATTATAAATGCTATCTAGTGGGCCTTTTGTAGGGTATGGGAACGTTTCTATATCGGTGGCGACTATAGCATCGGTAATATTACCCAAATTATAGGAATATCTTCGTAAAATTGCCATGGGCAAATACGGCAAAATAACCGAGCCAAATTCTATTCCCCAAAGGTTTTCCATGGTTTTTTTGCTACTTAAAACAAGCACAAAACCGCCGCAATGCGGCATTTTGCCTAGTAGCACTCCTTTCTTTTTGGTTGTTTAGTTTGATTTTATTTTTATTTTTGCTAAAATTGGTTGAAATTTATTCGTATATTAGGCTGCAAACCCTTGTATTTCCGCAAAAGTTTGCGGCTTGCTGTTTTTCCAAAAATTTTCCCTTTGCTATGTTTTAATAATAGCATAGAATAAATTTTTTGTCAAAATTTGCCAAATTTAGGAATATTTGCTGTTATAGTGAACGGGCGACCGACCCGCCTGCCGCAGGCAGGGGACGGTCGCCCCTACCTGACCGCCGTCAGGCGGGCGGGGACGCATATTGTAGGGG
>WRKK01000249.1 GCA_009782245.1 Defluviitaleaceae bacterium
CGCCCCTACAAAAACGCCGACCGTAGGGGCGACCGTCCTCGGTCGCCCGTTCCCATATAGCCTAAATCGTAAACACAAAATTTTCACACAAAATTTCCCCAACAAAAATTTCACAAGAATGTAAAAAAATACATTGCATATTATTTGCAACAATGGTATAATAAAAATGTTGAGTGCAATGCTTACCATTAAAACTAGATAGCTAGACAGCTAGACAAAATCAAAAAATCAGAGAGGATACCAAATTATGCCACTTATACCATATGTAATCGAGCAAACAAGCAGAGGAGAGCGTTCTTACGATATTTACTCGCGGTTGCTGAAAGACAGAATAATTTTTTTAGGCGACGAAGTTAATGACATTACCGCCAACGTTATAGTTGCACAGTTGCTATTTTTAGATGCAGAAGACCCAGACAAGGATATAAATTTATATATCAACAGCCCAGGCGGCAGTATATCGGCGGGGCTTGCAATTTACGATACAATGCAGCACGTTAAAAGCGATGTATCCACTATTTGCGTGGGAATTGCCGCAAGTATGGGCGCACATCTGCTGGCGGCGGGTGCACAAGGTAAACGCTTTGCGTTGCCAAACGCCGAAATTATGGTGCACCAGCCATCGGGCGGGTTTAGAGGACAAGCGACGGATATTCAAATACACGCAAACCATATCCAAAAAACCAAACAAAAGTTAGCCGAAATGATGGCAAAAAACACGGGCAAACCCGTCGAAGATATTCTGAAAGACCAAGAACGGGATAATTATATGTCCGCACAAGAAGCACTGGATTATGGAATAATAGATAAAGTTGTTATCCGCAAAGAATAGTAAAAAAGAATAGTAAAATAGCGGAAAACAACTCGTAAAACGCAAAAAAAGGAGCAAGATTATATGCCAACAATAATAAAAGAAGATGTTTACCAATACTGTTCATTTTGCCATCGCAACGAAAACGAGGTAAGCCAAATTATAGCAGGCCCCAACAACGTGGGTATCTGCGGCGATTGCATAGATTTGTGCATAGATATGTTGGACAAAGACATAGAAGAACCCGTTGCAACCAACAACACTTTCAACTTACCCAAGCCCAAAGAAATACACCGCTTTTTGAACGATTATATAATCGGGCAAGAGCGAGCAAAAGTGGCTTTGTCGGTGGCTGTTTATAACCATTATAAACGCATAAATTTTGAAGAGGATTCTTTTGTTGAACTGCAAAAAAGCAACATTTTAATAGTCGGGCCAACGGGTGTTGGTAAAACCCTATTTGCCCAAACTTTAGCCAAAATGCTAGAAGTGCCGTTCGCCATAGCCGATGCCACAACCCTAACCGAAGCGGGCTATGTAGGCGAAGATGTTGAAAACATTCTGCTAAAGCTAATTTTAGCCGCCGATAACGATGTTGAACGTGCCGAACGGGGCATAATTTATATAGACGAAATTGACAAAATTACCCGCAAATCGGACAATCCCTCTTTAACACGGGACGTTAGCGGCGAAGGTGTACAGCAAGCATTATTAAAAATTTTGGAGGGAACTCTTGCCGCCGTGCCGCCTGTCGGTGGTCGCAAGCACCCGTTGCAGGAATACATTCAAATAGATACATCTAAAATTTTGTTTATCTGCGGCGGTGCATTTAACGGCTTGGATAAAATAATCGAACAGCGGCTAAACAAAAACACAATCGGCTTTGGTGCAGATATAAAAACCAAAAAAGAGCGTATACACAGCGATATTATGGCAGATTTGCAAACGCAAGATTTGCACCAATACGGGCTTATCCCCGAATTAATTGGTCGGTTGCCCGTTATTAGCACCGTTGCAGGGCTTACCGAAAGCGAACTTGTTACAATATTAACCGAGCCGAAAAACGCCGTAATCAAGCAATTTCAATATTTATTCTCGCTAGATAACGTTTTATTGGAATTTGAAGAAGAGGCTTTACACGCAATAGCAAAACTAGCAATATCCCGTGAAACGGGCGCAAGAGGACTACGGGCAATAATCGAAGACACCCTCACCAACGTAATGTACGAAATTCCCTCCGACGACACAGTAGAAAAGTGCATCATAACCAAAGATACAGTAGAAACCAAAGCACCGCCGCAACTAATAACCAACCCCAACCGCCGCCCCATAGCCCCCCGCGCAATACGCAGAAAACGCAAGCAACAGCAACAATCTATGCCGAGGTATGCTTAAAAGATTAAAACCGTGGGCGCTGCCCACACCCGCAAGGAGCGCTGCCCCTTGACCCCGCAAGGAGCGCGCCCCTTGACCCGCTAAATTTTTGTTTCTTATTGCTAGGTTAATAAATGCGGATTTTTTCCAATTTCATTTTTGTGGAAATTGCATAAACAACAACGTAAGGGCGAATATTATTCGCCCTTACGTTGTTACAAAAAAATTGCAACCTTAGTCTAACATTCCCCAAAAAAACACGGGCGTTGAATTTATATTAACCCAACTTAGCAGGTAAATTCATACTAAAAATTAGCGGGTCAAGGGGCGCGCTCCTTGCGGGGTCAAGGGGCAGCGCCCTTGCGGGGTGTGGGGCAGCGCCCCACGGTTTTAAGCCTGTTCAATATAACCATATTCCAGGTTGACAATGCAATTATAACTTTCGTCTGTGGCGGTAACTATTGCTTCTAGTGAGGTTACTAGGCGGGCTTGCTCGTTTTGGGTGAAATCGTGCGGAACTTCTAGTTCAAAGGCGAAGTTGCGGCTGTCTTCGCTGTTGGTTATTCTGAAATCGTGGGCATTTGTTGTGGGGTATGCTTTTGCTAGAAAGCTGGTTATCCGCTCTTTTAGCTGGTTTAAGGCTTGGTTGTTTACTTCCGATAAATCTAGTGCGACGGTTAAGTAGATGTTCAACTGTTCAAGTACAGCCTTTTCGGCGGTCTCCCGTAATATGTGCGCCTCGTGGAATAGTGTGTCGTTGGCGACTTCGGCGTGTATTGTTGCAAAATTGCGGCCATGCCCGTAACTGTGGATAATTAAATCGTGTACGCCAACAATGCCGTCAAAACTTGACACTATCTCTTTTATTTGGTCTGCCTTTTCCTTGTCAACTGGGTTGCCCAATATTGCGTTTAGGTTGTCTTTTGCAATGTTGTAACCAGAACGGATTAGCATTAACGCCACAAAAACGCCAACAAAGCCATCTATTATTATCCCAGAAAAAGCCGTGAACGCTATGGAAATAAAGGTAACGCCCGTTATTATCGCATCGTTTAGGGAATCGATTGAAATTGCCTTTAACGTGGCGGAATTTATCGCTTTTCCTAGCTTGCGGTTAAAAATAAACAGCCAAACTTTTACCAGCGAGCCAACCGCCAGCAACGCAATCAAAAGAAAACTGTACGTTATATGCACAGGCACTAAAATATTTGTTATGGAAGTGCGGATAAACTCGTAGCCCAACAGCAAAATAGAACCCGCTATAATTAAGCTGATAATTTCGTCGGTTCTGCCGTAGCCGAATGGGTGCTTTTTATCGGCGGGACGATTGGCTATCTTAAAGCCCAAAAAACTTAAAAGCGACGAGGCACAATCGGTTAAATTGTTGAACGCATCGGCAGTTACGGCAACGCTATTCATAACTATTCCCAACACAAATTTCAACACAAATAATATCAAGTTAAGCACAATTCCGAGTATACTGCTAAAAACGCCGTACTTCTCGCGCACCGCCTGATTTTCCGTGTTTTGATAATCTTTTACGAAAATTTTAAGTAGTAAATTTGTCAAGCAACCACCTCATCGCCAGCCTTGATTCTGGCACTTTTATAATTAACGCCCCCGCAATATAAATCATAAGCCCAACGCTTGCAGGAACAACTAATATTATAACACGATTTAACAAAGTTGCGCTACTAAAAATATTGCTAAAAATTTCCACACTAAAACTGACCGCCGCATACATTAATGTTGACAACGCCAAAATTTTCGCCATGTTCCAGGTTGTTTGCTTATCCCATAGCGGGGCGGGTAGCCGCCGTTGCAAGCGGAACAGCAAGCCCGCCGCCGCAACCGTAACCGCCGCCGCCGATGCCAACGCTGGGCCGCCAATTTCTAAGGCTGGCACAAGTGCAAAACTAAGCACCGCATTTATAACAATAGCGATAAGTGCCGTTATTAGCGGACTTTTTCCGTCTTTTAACGCAAAACACGCACGGCTTAAAATTGCCTGCAAGCCAAAACCCAAAATTCCCATGGAAAAGAAAAACAACGCCGTTGCAGTTATCCGAACAGATTCCTCCTGAAAAAGCCCGTCTTGGTAAACCAGCACAACCAGCGGCCACGCAACCGCCATAAGTCCAAACGACATCGGCACCAGAAAAAACAGCAACCAACGCAAGCTGCTCCGCAAAAAATCGGTGTATTGTTGCCAATCATCGTGGGCGGCTAATTTTGAAAGGGCAGGAAACAGCACATTCGCCAGCGAAAGCACGAAAAGCCCCGTGATAACGGCGTATAAATTGTTGGCATAATTTAACGCCACAACGCCAGGCCCGCCGCCGTATAAGTTTATTGCCGCACGATTGTTTACCAAAAAATTAACGGGCGCAAGCCAAGATGCCACCATTACAGGCAAAGTCAGCTTGCCAATTTCTTTTAAGGCGGATTTTTGGGGGTTTTGGGTTTTTTTTGAGGTTAGAGGATTTCGCACGAGAACGCCGAAAAATCCGTGTTTTAGCAAAAACGGAATTTGGATTATTACCTGCATACTCCAGCCCAACAGAAACGCCACCGCAAGCCCAACAACACCAAAATAATCTATAAAAAGCCAGTAATACAGCAAAATAACGCCGTTAGATGCAATGCTCATTGCGGCGGGAATATTAAACTGTCCCATAGACTGCAAAATTCCCGTAAACGAAAACGCAAGCCCAGAAATCAGCATTATTGGAAACATAATTTGCAACAGCATTATCCCAAGCGAGACCGTTTGCGGGTTGGCGGTGGTTGCATCAAACCAAAACAGCATATAAATCGGCTCGGCAAACAGCACCGCCAGCAAAGAAACCGCCGCCGTTACCAAAAAAACTATCCTAACAAAAGAAGCGGCTAAATTAAGTGCCGCCTCTTTATCCTGTTTTTCCAGGTATCTGTTGAAAATTGGTATAAAACTAGCCGACAAAACAGATGCAAACATAATATCCAAAAAAACCCGTGGCAATAGGCTGGCTTGCGTAAATGCGATACTTTCGATTGTATCCGTGCCAAAATACACGCCCTGCATACGGTCGCGTAAAATGCCCATAATTTTGCCAACCAGCGTTATCAGCATCATTAAAACCACAGTATTGGCTATTTTGCTGGATTTAGGGTTTTCCCCGTTTTCCCTGTTTTCCCTGTTTTTAGAAGTCATACCAAATTTGCCCGTCAACTACTCTAAAATTCATGGTTACATCGGCGTTTATGCCCAAATCAAGGTAGCGGATTCCGTTTCTAAAGTAGAAAAATGGCACTTCTTCACGGTTGGAAACCACAAATATTGTGAGATTTGGGTTTTGTTCAATGTGGGTACGCAATGCGGAGTGAAACAAGTCAAATTCGGCACTATTCATACGCAGCGGGTTTGTGTCCATGTGAATTATCACGGCGGACGGCACTGTTGAAAGTATTAGATTGTTGAACATTCCCCATTGGTTGCGATCGGCGGCAAAAATTCCGCCGCCAGCCGCCGACATTTGTATAACAAGAGCGGTGGTTTCCAATCGGGCAGAATAGCCAAACGTGCCTGTTCTTGGCACAAACAGTTCAAAATCGTGGGCAAAGCCAGGAATAGCGGTTGTCATTTCGGTGCGTATCGGATCGTTTTCAAAGCCAGTAGGATCGGCTATTGCTTGCACAAAATATAGCTTGCTGACCGATAAATCGCCCAAAGTTGCCGTTACGTAAAGCGAACCAGGTTGGTTGGGTATGTAAATATTGGTTGCGAACCATTCGCCCGTTGCGGTATGCCGTGAGCCGTCTGGGGAGATAACTTCGGCGTAAAACTGCACCTCTGCTAGGTTTATTGGGATATTGTGCCTGTACAAATCACGTGCCAAAACATTTAGCATAAGCGGCGTACCTGGCGGAACGTTGGTATTTTCTGGCAACAAAACTAGTTCGGCGATTGCACCTGGCGTAGAATTGTCAAACACGCCCAATGCGTTTATAACAGCCCGTTGTGCGCCCTCCGAAACGGTGTTGACAACCTGCAAGCCCGTGTTTCTGCCGTACGTTTGCGCCACCATCGTAGACGAGCCGCCGCCGTCAAAGTGCATTGCATCAAAAACGCCGTTGCGTAGCATTAGCATTGCAATTTCTTCGTGCGTTGCCCCAATAGAGCGACCTCTGCCGTCCACCACCATAAGAACCAAACTTTGCCTATCGCCAGAAATTCCCAAAGCTGTGCGGGGCTGTCTGCCGCCGATGACCGTGCCTGTATCGTGGACAATTTGCCCGTTGTTAAGGATAAGCCCGCCGCCGCCAACAGCCGCCTGAATTTCGGAAAACGGGCGTTCAAAGTTGGAAAACACGGTATATTCGGCGGTCATTCCGCCCCAAAAAAAGGGGTTGTGCGCCACAAGCGTTTGCACGTTCATTGCGATAATAAAGCCATTTTCGGGTACTACTAAAACTTCGGCGGGGTGAAACGATGTAACAATGCCGTCCACCACCAATATTTGCCACATATCGGGAAACCGTGCCACTAGCTGTGCGGTGTTCGCCATTCCAGCGCGGTTGATAATCACGGGAAAATCCAGATTAGGCACACGGTTAATGGAGTTGATACGCATAAGTTCCATGCCGTTTATAGATAAAAATATTCGCGGCTGAATATACCGCAAAAACGGGATATTGTTGTTATCCAGTATAAACGAGGCAAATTCGTTTACATTTTGGTTGTGCGATTGCGTCATAGAAACCAGTTGCCCGTTCGCCACAACAGGCCCCATTGAGGCTGTATGTGTGCCAGTTAGCCCAAAAAAATCGGCATTAACGCCAGCAATAGCACCCGCCGTTGCAAGCAAATTTTGGGTAGTTTCACGCAAGCCAATTTCCCGTATAGATTCCACAGGTGCAATGGATATGTACGGGTCATTTAGCGGGATTCTTAGGATATGTACGTCTAAAAAACCAGCAGTAGTAACTTGTCGGTTAAGCTCGTAAACCACGTTGCGGGAAAGATATGTGCGGCTGGTGTGTTCAAACAGCATTTGCGCCTGTAACTGCGGCTGCGAAAAGGGTAAAAACGGCGAAAGCACTGCAAATAATAGCAAAAATAAAATAATTTTCATAAACAATCCTCCTTAATATAACTATAATACCATGAAAATGTCGTGAAAAATATTACAAGTTTGTTACAAAATTTTTGTTGCTGTGCCGTGGTTTGATAGGGGATTATGGGGGTAGCTGAAAACGGTTGAATTTTAATTAGTGGGAATGAATTTGTGAAAAATTTACAAAAATTACCGATAAAAATTATGTGTTTTTGTGTTGTTGGTTTTTGTGCTGAAATTTGGAACGGTGGAACGGGGAACGATGGAACGGGGAACGGGGAACGGGAAACGGGGAACGGGAAACGGGGAACGGGAAACGGGGAACGGGAAACGGGGAACGGGGAACGGGAAACGGGGAACGGGAAACGGGGAACGGGA
>WRKK01000250.1 GCA_009782245.1 Defluviitaleaceae bacterium
ACGTTTCGTCAACGTTGAAAGTTAAAGTTGCTTGTGCCATGGTAATTCCTCCTTGATTTTCCTAATACTTCCCATAATCACTCTTCCCATAAACGTGCTGTGCCGATGGTGCTTGCACCGCATGAGAACCGCCCGATTGCCCCTCTGCAGTAGGCTGTGCTGGCGTAAATTCTCGTGGTGCAGGAGCAGGAGCAGGTTTTGGTGCAGGTTTGCTTGGCGGAGCAGAGCGTGGCGTATCATCAACTGCTGGCGATTTTGCCACATTTTTTTGCGATTCCGCCATATATGCGGCGGCTAAATCTACCGTGTTGCCTGTTGCTGGCGGTAATGTTGGTTTTGCGGAAGAAGTATCGGATTTTGGCGGCTCTTTCGCTTGCGATATTGCCGATGTCATGCTTGCTTTTGCGGTTGACATTGAAACTACCATATCTGTTGTATTTTGGGAGGATACTCTTGGGCGTGGTTTGGGCGGCTCTGGTGGCGAACTTGCCGAACTTCTTGAAGAAGTTGAACTTGACGAAGAACTTGCAGAACCCCCAGTTTTTGCGGCGGCGGCAACAGTAGCGGCACGAGAAACCCCAGTTGGGCGAGACTTTCCACGCAACTGGAACACACTTATCATATCTCGCAAGGTTTCCGATTGACCAGACAACTCTTCGGCGGCGGCGGCGGTTTCTTGCGAGGTGGACGAATTTTGTTGGATAACCTCCGCAATTTGCCCAGTGCCGATGTTTACTTGATTTATGGCTTCCGATTGCTTATGCGATTCAGATGCAATGCCAGAAATTATGCTCGAAACTTCGTCCGTATCATTGACAATTTGCTCCAAAGCCTGTGCGGTGGAAATGGCTATTTCTGTGCCTTTCTCCACTTTTTCGATGGATTCTTCTATTAAAGTTGTCGTTTCTTTGGCGGCACGGTCGCTGCTAGATGCCAAATTGCGGACTTCTTCCGCAACAACGGCGAATCCCTTACCATGGTCGCCAGCACGAGCCGCCTCAACAGCGGCATTCAACGCCAACATACTTGTTTGAAACGCAATGTCGCTGATAACTTGAATTATGCTAGAAATGTTGCTAGACGACGTTTTTATGCCCTCCATGGCATCTAACATATTTTGCATTTCGGCGTTGCCCTTTGCGGCGTTTTCTTGGGATTGCGTTGACAAAATTTCGGCACGAGCGGCACTTTCAGCGTTTTGTGCGGTTTTTTCGTCAACCTCCATGATAGTGCCTGTAAGGTGGTCAACCGTAACGGCTTGCATACTTGCGCCCTCGGCGACCGTCATACTGCTGTCGGATATAGTTTTAGAGCCAACTGCAACTTGCTCCGCAACCGAGTGAATCGACTCGATAACTTCGTTGAACTGGCTGATAATTTTTTCCAGAGCGTCTTTAATAACAGCGAAATCGCCTGTAAATTCGCCTTTTAGGTACACATTCAAGTTGTTGTTAGCAATCTCGTTAAGTACGTTTGTGATTTCCTCAACAAATTTGGACATATTTGTAACGGTGCGGTTAATTCCCGTTTTAATGGCGGCAAAATCCCCTTTATACATACCGTTTATGGTTTTGGAAAAATCGCCAACAGAAATTGCGTCCATAACGGTCAACGTTTCGGAGATTGGCTCGGCAATGGCATCGAAGAGGTTGTTAAGGGATTTGGCAATTTCCGTCCAGTTGCCGTTGTAGGTTGCGACGTTTACACGCCCAGAAATATTGCCATTTGCGGCGGCGGACAACATTTGTCCCAAATCGCCGCTAAGGTGATCGAGGCTGCTTGCCAGCGATTTAATTCCGCCGCTAATTTCGGCGGCTTTTCCTGTGAAATCGGGAATATCCAAGGCAAAAACGCCGCTATTAAGGGCGGCAAGAGCCTTGACAATTTGGTCGTTTTGCTCGCCGCTGGATTGCACGGCTGTGTTAAATTGCATTGCCATTGTGTGGTAAGTTCCTTGAAATAGGCGATTGTTGATAGTTGCATCGGCATCGCCGCTCATTTGCTTTTTCTGAACATCGCTCATATTGTCGGTTAGGGATTTTAGATTTCTCGCAATGCTTGCGACAGACTCCTCTAGTTGTGCGATGTCGTTTTCGCCGCCTGCGTTAAGTTCGATGTGCAGGTTGCCTTTTGCCAATTCAAAAGTTGCGGTAGAAATCCGCCGCAAATCGGTTGTCAGTGAGGTTGCGACAAGCACGGTAATAATCAACCACAAAATAATCCCAATAACAGCTATGATGACAAAAATATATCCCAATCCAAATAAGCCTGCAATCAAAATTGCGGCGAACGCAATCAAGCCGCACACTACAACAAGTGTCAACTTGCCTTTTACACTCATATTGTTAATAATGCTCAAAGTAAAACCCTCCTAGCGAGTAATTTTTGAAAAACCCTTAACAGGATTAACAAACTATGTTATATTATCTCTAAAATTACAAAAAAAAGCAAGTAATTTTTTGCGATTTTTTGTGAAAATTTTTACAAAAATTTGGTGGGATTTTCCCAAAGGAGCGATTTTTATGAAGACGGCAGTGATAATTCCTGCGGCTGGCACAAGCAGCCGAATGGGCGGCGTGGATAAAGTAACGCTTTTGCTGAATGGCAAGCCAATATTTGAGTATATATTGGATATTTTTGTCAACCACGAAAATATAGCAGAGATTGTAGTAGCAACCACTCCCAAAATAGTAAGTATACTGGAAGAAAATGAAAAAGTCAAGCATTTGCGAGAAAAATTTTCGCAAAAGAGCATAAAATTTATTTTGGGAAAAGAAACCCGCCAAGCGAGCGTATATGCTGGTTTGCAAGCGGTGGACGAAAGTGTACAATGTGTATTAGTACACGATATGGCACGTCCATTGGTAAGCAAAAAAATAATTGATGACATTTTGGGATATGTTGAACTGGGAAAATGTGCGGTTTCGGGCGTTCCTAGCAAAGATACGGTAAAAGTGGTTGATAGCAATAATAAAGTGGTAGAAACGCCTAATAGGGAGAATTTGTGGTTGGTGCATACTCCGCAGGGGTTTCCAGCGGCGGTTTTGCGGCAAGCACACGAGCGGGCGTTAAGCGATAATTTTTTGGGGACTGATGATGCTAGTTTGGTGGAACGGCTGAATGTTGCGGTTTATATGGTTTTTGGGGATTATGGGAATGTTAAGGTTACTACGAAAGAGGATATTGCAGTTGCGGAAAAATTTTTGGAAAAAGTTTAAAAAATGTTTGACAAGCGAAAATTAAAATGGTATGATTGAAAAGGTTATAAAAATATTTTTTTAAGGGGTTGACTTTTTTGTTAATTTGTGATTTGCCAAAATTAGAAGCAAGCAAGCAAGCAAGCAAGCAAGCAAGCAAGCAAGCAAGCAAGCAAGCAAGCAAGCAAGCAAGCAAGCAAGCAAGCAAGCAATAATTATGCTTCTTTTGTAGTTCCCAAAAATAGGTTAAATTGGTTTAGAAACGTAAGCATATTTTGTGCATTACGTTTTTTTGTTGTGCAAAAATCAGCCAACGCAAAAATAGGAGGTTTGAAATAAAATGGAGCTAATTACCCAAACACCAGCCGAAATGCGGCAAAAAAACATAGACGAACACGGCTATCCGTTCAAGTTTTCCATTGTAATGGCAGTTTACATGGTAGAGGATTATCTGCACAAAGCGATAGAAAGCCTACTTAACCAAACAATCGGATTTGAGGAAAATGTGCAGCTGATATTGATAGACGATGGCTCTCCCGATAATAGCGGTGCTATTTGCGATGAATATTACGAACAATACCCCGATAACATAATCGTTATCCACAAAGAAAACGGCGGCGTTTCTTCTGCCCGCAATGCTGGGCTTGAAAAAGCGACTGGCAAATATGTAAATTTTTTGGATTCGGACGACAATTTATCGTTAAGTGTGCTAAAAAAAGTATACGATTTTTTCGCCCAAAATGGGGATTATGTTGATGTGGTATCAATACCAGTGATATTTATTGGTGCAAAAAAAGATAAACGTAAATCCAAAAAAAGAACCCGTGTAATAGACCTCCGAAGAGAACCAACGGCTATTCAAATGAGCGTTGCATCTGCATTCATTAAATCTGCCGTTGCCAAGGCTTTATTTTTTGACGAAAACCTCGCAACTGCCGAAGATGCCAAATTTTTAGCAGAGGCTCTGTTAGACAAACAACAATTAGGCGTTGTTAGCAACTGTACATACAACTATCGTGTTCGTGAGGGCGAAAATTTATCCGCCACTCAATCTAGCAACAAAAAAGATTGGTATTCAGCAAGCCTAAAAAATTATAGCTTAGCAATTTACAGCCTTTATAAAGCCCAATTGGGATACATTCCGTGGTTTGTGCAAATGTCAGTTATGTACGATTTGATTCGGAAAATAAAATTACCAGAATTTCCCGAAAATCTCTTGAATGAAGAGGAACAAGCCGAATTTTTCCGACTCGTGCGGGAAATCCTCTTGCAAACGGAAGACAAAATTATTGAAGAACAGCAAAATTTTACTTCGGAATACAAATATTTCTTGCTAAAGCTAAAATATGGGCATGACACAGATTTAATAAAAAGGCACAACAGCTTGCTGTACACTTTTGGCAATACAATATTGCACGATTTGAAAAACGGCTATACTGTGCTAAGTTTTGCCGCCATTGAAGAGCAGTATTTGCAAATTGAGGGTATTATCGGCTATATTTATTCATCTGAAAAGCTAGATGTGGTGCTAACTATAAATGATAACCCCATATCTGATTTACAGCTTACGCCAATGGCTGCTGCTATGGCGTTGGGGGAAAAGCTGACTGAAAGGGTGGCTTTTAGTGCTAAAATCCCCATAACTGAAGATGTTGATAAATATATCGTAAATATACATTGCCGCACCCAAGATGATATGCTAGTTCGCAGAAACCGCTTGCAATTTGGCAAATTTATGCCAATAGGCTCAACTTTCCCCAATTCTTACTATTACAAGAATGGTTGGCTAATGCGGAGAGGCAACGGAGGAATCGTTATTTCTAAATGCACCAAACTACAAGCCGTTAGTTCGGAGTTAAAATTTTTGGTTAGTACGTTCAAATCTAAGCGTAAATTTGCAAAAAAAGCGGTTGTCTTGCGATGTATTAGGCATATTGCAAAGCCGTTTATCCGCAAAGATATTTGGCTACTCTCTGACCGTGCATATAAAGCGGACGACAACGCCGAGGTTCTTTTCCACTATATATCGCGGAATAAACCTGATAATGTAGCGGTTTATTTTGCAATCGGAAAAAACGCCGCTGATTATAATAGGCTAAAAAAGTATGGTAAAGTGATTCCCTTGGGCGGCGGGCTGTATAAATTCTTTTGTTTGCTGGGTGCAACAAGTATTTCCTCGCAAGCAAGCGAACAAAATTCAATGCCGTTTCCTTGGGGCTACGATTATTTTAGAGATTTAACTACGGATTACCGATTTGTGTTTTTGCAACACGGAGTTATACATACAGATATTTCTGGTTGGCTTAATAGGTTTAACAAAAATATCGAACTATTTGTGGCTACTACGCAAGCTGAATATACAGATCTAACAGAGGGAAGTTACCATTATACAGACAAACAAATAAAGCTAACTGGCTTGCCGCGGCACGATTTACTTTACAAAAATGACAAAAAGCATATTACCATAATGCCAACTTGGCGTATCTTTTTGACGCAGCTTAAATTTACCGCTAATTTGCCTTGGCGGAAACCTATTTCTAACTTTACGTCAACGCAATATTATGCGTTTTATAATAGCTTGATAAACAGCGAAATATTGCTCGCCGAGTGCAAGCGATTAGGCTATACGTTGTGTTTTGCCCCGCATCCAGATATGAAGACGGCAATAGACCTTTTCGAAAAAAGCGAAGATGTACATTTCATAAATGCAGATACACCTTACAGAGATGTTTTTGCGGAGAGTTCTTTGGTTGTAACCGATTATTCGTCTATAGCTTTTGATGTGGCGTATATGTATAATCCGCTTATTTATTGCCAATTTGACAGCGAGGAATTTTTCAAAGCACACCATTGCAAAGAGGGTTATTTTGATTATGAGCGGGACGGTTTCGGCGAAGTGGAATATACGCTAGAAGATACAATAAGCCGCATTATTGAATATATGCAAAACGGCTGCCAACTGAAAGATAAATATCGTAAACGCATAGAAAATACATTTGCGTTCAATGATAAAGACAACTGCAAAAGAGTGGTAAATGCTATACTAAATTTAACTTGATGAAAAGCAATGAACACGGTGGGGCGACCTAGGACGGTTGCCCTCTTACACAAGATGAACTAACAACTCAGTAAAAAAACAGGCTTTTGAGTGGACACTCAGCAAATTAAAAAATCCCAAAAAAAATTTTTTTGGAAACGTTGACATTTTTCAGCAAACTATGTATAATAAAAAAGTAGCAAACAAAAGCAAACAGGCCCATTGGTCAAGCGGCTAAGACGCGGCCCTCTCAAGGCTGAAACAGGGGTTCGATTCCCCTATGGGTCAATCAACATTATTGTACACTTTCGCAATTTGCACAAAAAACCACCCAAAAACGTCATTTTTTTGTGCAATTCTAATAACCCATTCCCTAATCCCTATCCATAAACAACCGATTAACCAACTTAGCACACAAATAAACCAACGCCAGCAACGAAACCGAAACCGCCGCCGCATATCCCATTTCAAACCTTATAAACCCAAAATCTTCCAAATGGTTGACAATAAGCTGCCCCGCATATTGCGGCGTGGGATTACTGCCAGACAACGCAACGCCAATCGCACCAGCCTGAAACGTTGCAACCACCGCCATTACCGCACCAAACAGCATCTGCGGCCGCATGGACGGAATCGTTACATAAAAAATCTCCTGAAACCGATTTTTTAAGCCGTCAATATATGCCGCCTCGTATAGTTCGGCGTTTATGTTTAGAATGCCTGAAAGCATCGCCAAAAAGCCGACTCCCATACTGCCCCACAGCGTTACCAAAATCATTATCGTCATTAAATGCTCTGGCGACTGCAAAAACTGGATAGGCTCGTTTATCAAGTTCAGCCGCAACAGCAAGCTATTGATATACCCAGCCTCATCGCCAGAAAAAATAACCTGCCACAGCACCGTCATTGTAACGCCAGCCGTCATCGAGGGCGAATACAGCACCAACGCAAGCACCGTCCGTGCCTTATGCGGAATCTGTGCCAACAGCCAAGCCATAAAAAACGCCAACATATAGCCGCCAGGCCCAACAATAATCGCAAACCGTATCGTATTAGGCAAAACATACCGCATAAACGTAGTATCCTGCGTTATCAAGTTCACATAATTCCGTATCCCAATAAAAACTGGAAACTGTATACTATCAAAATAAGTAAACCCCAACAACATAGCCAACCCAACAGGCACAATAATAAAAACCGCAAACAACAAATAATACGGCCCCAAAAACACAACCGTGTTAAAATCTATCTTCTTCAAATTCAAACTCCTTTCCACAAGCCTAAAACCGTGGGCTCTGCCCACACCCGCCAGGGGCGCTGCCCCTGGACCCCGCAAGGAGCGCGCCCCTTGACCCGCAAAGTTTTTTTGTTATTTTGTGCAAATTTGCCAATTTTCGCCCCCAACCAATAAAAATTTTACGGGGTCAAGGGGCGAAGTCCCTTGCGGGTTCTAAGGGCAGCGCCCTTAGCGGGGTGTGGGGCAGCGC
>WRKK01000251.1 GCA_009782245.1 Defluviitaleaceae bacterium
CCGCCGTCAGGCGGGCGGGGACGCATATTGTAGGGGCGACCGTCCTCGGTCGCCCGTTTTCTCCTAATAAATCTGTTGTGAAATTGTTCAAGTACACAACCCAATATAAAATTCCCCCAACTAAACAACAACCCAAAAATAATTTCTCAGGTTGTTGTTTGTTATAAAATTTAAGGTATATTGGAAAGTATGATTGTGAAACGCCTTGCGGTTTTAAGCCTTACAATTCTAATGCAAGCCGCCGCGCAATGTACCCAAATCTCTAAGCACGTTGCGTAAGCGGCCGCAAAGCGTGTCTACTAGTGCTACTGCGAAGTGGGCGTTGTTTTCTAGTGTTCTGTACATTGTTTCGGTGGTAACTTCTAGTGCTATTATTTCGGTTTTGGCTACAATGCTGGCGGTGCGTGGCTCTTGTAATAGTAGTGCCATTTCGCCGAATAAGTCGCCTGCACGTAAAGTTGCCAGTTCTATCTCTTTGGCTGTGCCGTAGTTTTTGTAGACACTTGCCGTACCACGCAACAAGAAGTACATAGTTGTTGCCTCGGTGTCGCTTTCGTGAATTATAACCTGCCCCGCTGGGAAAGTTATCGGCACACTCGGCACTTCTTCGGCTACTCGCAAGCCGTCCAGCGGCCGCTGCATTGATGTATCGCCGTCGTGAGCCGTTTGATGTTGGGCAATTTCCACAGGCGAACTCTTGAAGAATGCCAGTTTTGCCCATAATAACCGCACTCTGCGCGCCAACGCTTCCGAAGTTGTTGCTGTCCGCTGGCTAATATCCGATGCGTTGGACGCTACATTGTTAATTTGCAACAAAAAGGCGTTTATGCCGTCAATGGATTGTGCCTGATATTGCGAAGAATCGTAAATATCTTTTATAACATCGGAAACATTTTGGGCATCAAGTACAATTTTTTCAAAGCCCGTTGCGGTGTCAATGGCACGTTCCATGCCGTTTGTGGCACTTTCTATGGATTTCTTTATTAATTCGCTGGTTTGTTGGGCGGCGCGGGTGCTGCGGTTTGCCAAGCTACGCACTTCGTCGGCGACAACTCTAAAGCCCTTGCCAGCCTCGCCAGCCCTTGCCGCCTCTATTGCGGCGTTTAACGCCAGCAGGTTTGTTTGAAATGCAATTTCGCGGATAGTTTTCATTATTTTGGATATTTCGTTGGAAGAACTGGTTATATTTTCCATTGAAAGTAGCAAGTTTTGCATATCTTCGTTGCCTTTTTCGGCGTTGCTTTTGGATTGCTGGGCAAGCAAAGTTGCCTGTTCGGCACGGGCGGCATTATTAGAGGATTGCAAGCCAACATCGCTGATACCAATAGAAAGCTCCTGCATGGAAATCATTTGCATGGAGACAACCGAAAACAATTCCACGGAACTTTGCGATAGTTCTGCCGAACTTGTTGCTATTGTGTTGGCAACGTCGGTTATATCCTCAAAAATGGATAATAATCTAAACAAAATATTGTTTATTGCCTGTTTGATAAGGTCAAACGAGCCGTCATAGTTGCGTTCAATCATTTTAAGCGAGCCGCCCTCGGATAATTCCGTCATAACTTCGCCAATTTCGTCTACATAGCCAGCTATGGTTGCGGCGGTTTTGTTAAGCGCCTCGGTTGTGCTTAAAAATACGCCCATGTAATGGTCTTCGGCTTTTCTAAAATCGCCCTTTTGCATTGTGTGGCTTAATTTCATTATTGTGTCCAGCGGTTGCGATATTGAATCCGCCATGCCGTTTAGCAGGTCAATAGCCAAAACCCAATCGCCCGTGTATTTAGTGGTATCAAGCCGCACGGTTAAATCACCCGAGGTTATGCTTTTTATAAGAAAGTACATCTCGTTGTGAATATCGGTAATTGCGGTAAAAATTGAATTTATGTTTTGCGACAAAACGGCTTTATCACCCGCCATATCGGCAATTCTGTGTTCAAAGTTGCCCTTAGCCATTTCGGTTGCCGCTTCCGTTAAGGCGTGTATATCTTCAGTTTGGCGGTCGGAGAACATATTAAGGTTTTCGCAAAACTTTTTGAAAACGCCCTCGTAGCGGTTGGGGGCTAGGCGATATTTTAGGTTGCCAGAAATATTAACTTCGTGGCTAAGCGTTTCACTTTCGCTTATAAGCGAGTTAAAAACATCGGTTAGCATATAAATATCGGTGGCAAGTTGCCATATTTCGTCATTATCGCCGACATCGATAGTGCTATTGCTGTTGCTGTAGGTTCTGCCAGCGGCGACATCTTTAACAACGGTGGTTAATCTGGTAATGGGCAAAAATATTTTTTTAGAGATAAGATACCGCAACACAAAAAACAGGATTATCCCCAAAATTGCAACCACCACAAAAGCAATGCTAACGGTGGTTGTGTAGGTTTGCACGTTATTTCTTATTGTCATTTCCATGCCAACAAGATGAGCGTTTAAGGCATTCATGCTGTCCACGTATTGGTTGCCTAGCGGAAACACTGTGTTGTACATATATTCCAATGCGGCTTCACGTTGATTATCGTTTGCCAAACTAAACACAGTGGATACTTCAGAATACAAATTTTGATAAGGAATATTTATCATATAAACAAGTTGCTGAAGAGTAGGCGTATCCAAAAAGTTGGGGATAGCGTTTTGATGCCAGTTTTCAAAGGTGGTTGCGGGCAGTTCTATTGTGCCAGCAACGTCGTCATATATAAATTGTGTTGCCAAAGCGTATCGCCATGCCATATGGTCGGCAATTATCACGCTAATCTCTTCTTTTAGTTCAATAACCGTATCTAGCTGATTAAATAATGTTTGGGTGCGTTGTACAACAAAAAGACTGTAAGCAGCCATAATAACTGAAAATAGGAATATACAAAACAATCCAACACTTATCTTAGTTCTAACTTTTAATTTCATAAGCGACATTTCTCCCACGTGTTATTTTTGCTACGTATACTTTGGCAGCACTAGTGTTGAACAGTTTATATTCAGAAAGTAGCGGTTGCAAACTGTTCAACACAGGGGACGAGTTTAGGATTTGTGTGTTTTATAATAATCTGCAAATTTTTTGTCGGTACCCATAATGTGCTGTATAAGCCAATTAACTAATACTTTATTTACCTCCATTGCAACGGGCAGCGAGCTACCTTCGGCAAGCAGTCGTTCTCTTAGCCCCTGAAAAACGGGGATAAACCCCTCGTGCAGGGCTTTGTGTTGTGCTTTTTCGGGATAGCTGCATTCGTCCATTAGCCGCTCTTCGGTTGCAAAGTGTTTTACAGCGTAATCCCCTAAAAAATCTATTGCTTTTTCAATCTTTTCCTTCCGCTTTTCGGAAGAAAGGTCGCCAGATATACCAGCGTCCAGCATTTGTTTTACCAATGCAAATAATTCTTTGTGCTGGTTGTCAACCATCACATTTCCTGTTTCTAGTGAGCTGTTCCATTCCATGTAACATACCTCCAATAAAAAATTTTATGTCTTTATTATAGTGCAAATTTTGGTAGTTTGCAAGTTTATTTTTTTTGTGGATTTTTGGTTTTATTTTTAACCGCATGATTAGTTGGAAGTTATTAGTTTGTTGGCGGCTCGGGTGGTGCTGATGGTGCTGATGTTTCTGGTGGTGCTGTTGTTGGTGCTAGTGGTGCTGTTGGTTCGGGTAATTCTGGTGTTTCTGGTGTTTTTAGCGGTGCTAAAACTAGTTCAAAATTCACTTCCAAATTTGCCACGCGTTCGGTTAGGTAGGTTACATCTTTTTCTAGCCGTTCAAACAGTTTTAGTTTATCTTCTATGATGATCATTTGTTGGCGTTTAATGTCTTCCAGCGAGGCTATATCTTGGATAATGTTGCGTTCACGTTCTTCTTTGTATTCCGTCAGCGATTTTTCCATTTCCCTTAGGCGGGTTATTTTTAGTTTGGCTAGTTCGTCCATTGCTTCGATGGTTTGTTTTTCCAGGCTAAGGATATTTTCGCTGCGGAGCCGTTCAATTTTTTGTTCGCTTTCTAGTTGTAGGCGGTTTGCCTGTATTTTGAACGTTTGTATTTGACTGGTAACTCTTTGGCTTTCTTGTTCTAGTTCGGAGATTCTTTTTTCGTGTGCCAGTTGTTCTTCCTGCATTTTTAGGCGAGTATCGATGCGCAGTTTTTCGGCGGTTTCTAGTATTGCAACTTTTTCCAGTTCGGTTCTTTCTAGTGCCTCTTTGCGGGCAATTTCCAGCAATTTTGCCTCTTCAGACCGATTTTTTTCTATTTTGACCAAATTTTCGGCTTTTTTCTTTTCGTATTCATATTGTAGCAGGTCGATGTCGTCTGATATGGCTTTTTTGCGGATTTCCAAATTGTTCAAGGTGCGGTTGCTGGCTTTTTCTTGTTCGGCTAGTTCTGCTAATTGTTGGGCTTTGGTTTCCCTAAATTCTTCTAGCATTGCAAGCCCTTCGGCTTCGGCGGCGGCGATAATTTTTTCCCGTTTGGTTTCCAGTTCCGCCTTTTGCAAACTTTTGTAGCGGGATATTTCGGCGGTTACTTTTTCCCATTCCAAACTTTTTTTATGCTCCAAGGAGTTTATTTCGCTTTGCAGTTCGGTTTTAGTTTGCTCTAACGCCGCTATTTGCAACGATTGTTCCATTGAAATTTTTTGCAGTTCGTTGTCGCGGTCGTTCTTTTTTTGGGCTAAAAAGTCCTGCTCTTCCGATTGAATTTGCTTAAGTTTGCTTTCTTTTTGGGATTGCAGGTCGGTTAGTTCTTGGAACATACGTTCTTTTTGGCGTTCCATGTCGTCTTTAGTGGCTTTTAGGTAGTCAATATCTAGTTGCAACTGGTTTATAGCCGATTCACTTTCCAGCGTTTTTTCCATGTGGATTTGGTCTATTTCCGCCTTAAAAGTGGCTATAGATTGGTTGCGGTCTTCTTTTAGGCGGCTAAGTTCGTCCGTGGCGGTTTCTTTTTCACGGCGCAACGCCGCCAGCGTTTCCTGTAGCGAATAAAGTTCGCTTTTATCGTCGGGGTTCGCATTAGCAAACGAACGCCTGTCCAGTTCTTCTTTAAGAGCCTCTAGCTCGGCACGTTCTTTACGTAAAGCCTTTATTTGTTCGTCAACCATTTTTGTTATGCCAGCCATTTTTTCAACTCCTTATCCTCATGGATAGTAATCAAATTGCAGTTCATAAATTTGCACTGTATCGCCCTCGGATATTCCCAGTTCTTCTAGCTTGGCAATAATGCCCCTTTCACGCATAAAGCGTTGAAAGTAGGCAAAACCTTTTTCGTCGTTCATGTTTGTGTAGCCTAATATCCGCTCAATAGCTGGACCTTCTACTATGTACAACCCGTCCTCGTCTTTTTCTATCGTGATTGGTTGCTCTTTTTCTTCCATTTCTGCCAGTTGGGCGAGCGTTGCCAGTGGGTCAAAATCTTGTTCTGGTTCAAAAATAATATTTGCGGGATATTCTGCTAAAGTGTCAAAAACGGCTTGCATTAGCTGTTTTAGCCCGTTGTTAGTTGCGGCGGATATAGGAAAAACTTGCCCTAGTTTTTGTAATGGCGGTAGCTTTTCTGCAAGTTCTTGCTCGGTTAGCAGGTCTATTTTGTTGGCGGCTAAAATTTGCGGCCGCTGTAGCAGTTGCGGGTTGTACATTTCCAGCTCATTGTTAATTGCTTGCACTAGTTCCAGCGGCGTTTTGCCCGTTTCCGATTCCAGCCCAGAAACATCTACAACGTGGATAAGCATTTTTGTGCGTTCGATATGCCGCAAAAAGTCGTGCCCCAAGCCGATGCCAGTGCTTGCACCTTCGATTAAGCCTGGAATATCTGCTAGTACAAATTCTGTGCCGTCGGCGTGGCGGACAACGCCCAAATTTGGCGATAAAGTAGTAAACTGGTAGCCAGCGATTTTGGGCTTGGCGTTTGTTACCATTGACAACAGCGTGGATTTTCCCGCATTAGGAAAGCCGATTATACCAGCATCTGCAATAAGTTTTAGTTCTAGTATTATTTCCATGCTTTTGCTGGGTTTGCCGTCTTCGGAAAATTTTGGTGCTTGGCGGGTTGGCGTTGCAAAGTGCTGATTGCCCCTGCCGCCCCTGCCGCCTTTCAGCAGAACACGAGTATCGCCAGCGGTTGCCATATCGGCAATAATTTGGTTAGTTTCGGCTAACCTAATAATTGTGCCAACTGGCACGGTAATAGTGCAATCTTTGCCCTTAGCACCCGAGCAGTTGTTAGTGCTACCGTTTTCGCCGTTACTCGCCTTAAACGAGCGTTTATAGCGAAAGTTCATTAAAGTATTCATGCCAGAATCGGCGACAAACAGCACGTTGCCGCCGTTGCCGCCATCGCCGCCGTTTGGCCCGCCGTTCGGCACGTATTTTGTACGATGAAAGCCAATATGCCCGTGTCCGCCCGCGCCAGATTCAATTTTTATTTTTGTGTGATCAACAAACATAAATAATCCTCTTAAAAAACCGCTATGTAAAAAATAGCGGTTTTATCAAATTTTTAAGCACTAAGCTGATAAACGGACACTTTTTTCTTGTCTCTGCCCTTGCGTTCGTACCGCACAGTGCCGTCTACTAGTGCAAACAGGCTATCATTAGAGCCACGCCCAACATTATTGCCAGGTAAAATTTTAGTGCCACGTTGGGTAAAAATTATGTTACCTGCTTTAACAAACTGCCCATCGGCACGTTTTGCACCCAAACTTTTGGGGTTAGAATCACGGCCATTTTTGGTAGAGCCTACCCCTTTTTTGTGGGCAAAAAATTCCAAGTTCATTTTAATCATAATTAAGTCCTTTCTGATTGGTTGCTCTGGTTATTTTGGTTATTTTGGTTATTTTTTGGGATATTTGGTTTTAATTTTTATTTGGTGCGGGTAGCTTTCGTTTACCGATTGTACGCCTAGTTGTAGCGATTTTAGTAATAAATCAGCGAGTTCGTTGTAGCTGCCGTTTTGGATATTGGGCAATTTTACTGATAAAAAGCCGCCTTTGGGGTTATAATCGCAAATAATCGGTTCGTCCACAAAAGTTTCCAAGCTATTAAAAGTATTAAGCGTTAGCACCGATATTGCCGCACACACGTTAGTTTCGCCGTGGTTTAGCACATCAAAACCACAGATGTTTTTGTCAGCGTTAAGGTAAAAAGTTATCTTTATCATATCTTTATCATATTTTTATCATGTTGAGATTAAGCGGCTAAACTAGCCCGCATTTATGGTGTCAATTTTTAGCTTGGTAAACGGCTGACGGTGTCCAATTTTTCGGTGGTAATTTTTTTTGGGTTTATACTTGTAAACCACAATTTTTTTGGCTTTACCGTCGCCCAAAACCGAGGCGGCCACCGTAGCACCCGCCACGTATGGCGTGCCAAACTTAATATTTTCGCCGTCCCCACAGGATAAAACTTTGTCAAAAGTGTGGGTTGTGCCTACTTGGACGGCTAGTTTTTCAACGGTAATAACATCGCCCGTTTTTACTTTGTATTGTTTGCCGCCAGTTTCAATAATTGCGTACATTTTAGTACACCTCCTATAAATTTTTGGAAGTTCACGCCGAGTTTGGCTGTTTTGGCTAAGTTTAACGCATACTTTAACGCATACAATCAATGCAAAACATTAAAATAGTGCCGACCCGTGCGGATTTATGTTAATACCAAAATAGTATATCATAGTAAATTTGCTGTGTCAAGGGTGTGTAAAAAATTTTTACACATCATTTTGTGAACCAGACGGAACGGGGGGACGGGCGACCGATCGGAATGGGAAAACGGGCGACCGAGGACGGTCGCCCCTACGGGCAGCATCGTTGTAGGG
>WRKK01000252.1 GCA_009782245.1 Defluviitaleaceae bacterium
CGAGGACGGTCGCCCCTACAGGGACGCATATTGTAGGGGCGACCGTCCTCGGTCGCCCGTCCTCAAAAACAACGCCGCCCGTCCTCAAAAACAACGCCGCCCGTCCCAAAAACAACAAAAAACCAGCAAGCGAATAATATCCGCCTACTGGTTTTTATTTTTTTTATTGTTTCGCTTTTATCAAAAATTTCCCGTTCTGCGTTTGCACTTCTTTTCCGATGCTACTAAAGTTTGTTACGCTGTTGTCTATGCTCCAAGTGTAAAAGGCGATTAGCGATAAATATATTCTTGTTACTTCCTCGCATAATTTTTGCGAAATTTTCGGAATAAATTCCAAAGAACCTTTATAGCTAGATATAGTCGCTAATTTTAACAAGTTGCCGTTATCTAGCTTAACGTTGATGCAGTTTTTGGTAAATTGATACTGGTTGTATTCTATCACGGAATCGTGTTTTTTTAGGTCGTATATGGCGGATAAAACTTCTAACATATTGTGGTAAAGTTTAATGTCAAAATCAAAACCCGATATATCTACTGTTGCCAGTTCTAAAGTTACTACTTTGGCTAAATCGTTGCTTGTTTCTTGTGTGGGTTTGTCGTCCAATAGGTTTTGCCGCCACTTAGAGTGCCAAGAATAGCCCAAATAGAAAACAAATATCAGCACTAGCCAAATAAAAATTAACATTGCTGTCATTTTAGTTGCTCCTTTCTTATTCGTTTTTTTCCGTTTTCTTTCGTTTTTTCTCGTTTTCTTGTTCGTTTTGCGTTTTTTGCGTTTGTTCGCAAAATAATTTACTGTAAAAATTGTACCACAAAAAATAATTTAATGCAAATTATTTTTTAACATCAAAAAAATCGCAAAAATCGCAAAAATCAAAAAAAAATTTGCAAAAATTTTTAATTTGCACTTCACTTTTTTTTTTTGCTGTGTTATACTTATGTAGCAAAAGTTTTAACAATAATAAAAATACGCATACTTAATTGAGGTGCTTTTAGATATGGAATATATCACCATAAATGGTGGCAGAAGGTTACAAGGCTCTGTTGATATAAGCGGGGCAAAAAATGCCGCCGTGGCGATAGTGCCAGCAGCCATTGCTGCAAAGGGAATCTGTACAATAGAAAATTTACCCGCCATAAAAGATGTTCGTGTTTTGGTGGGTGCGTTAAAAAATTTAGGAATAGACTGTGAATTTACCGATACACACACATTAAAAATAGACAGTCATAATATTAAAAGCTGTGCTATAACCTACGATCAAGTTAAAGATATGCGCGCATCATATTATTTATTAGGCGCACTTTTAGGACGCTTTAAGCAAGCACAAGTGCCGTTGCCAGGCGGCTGCAATTTTGGACTTAGACCAATAGATTTACACATAAAAGGTTTTGAAGCACTAGGGGCAAAAATCAATATAGAACACGGAATGGTAATCGCCGAAGCGGAAAAACTTACGGGCGCTAATATTTATTTAGATATTTCCAGCGTGGGCGCGACGATAAACATAATGATAGCCGCCGTTTACGCCGAGGGCGTTACCCACATAGAAAACGCCGCAAAAGAACCGCACGTTGTTGATACCGCCAACTTTTTGAATAAACTGGGTGCAAAAATTAAAGGGGCTGGCACAGATATTATCCGTATAACAGGCGTTGAAAGCCTGCACGGCGGCGAATATTCTATTATCCCCGATCAAATTGAAGCTGGTACTTACATGATAGCCGCCGCAGCAACTGGCGGCGATGTTACCGTCAACCACATTATACCAAAACACATGGATTCTTTAAGTGCCAAGCTAACCGAGATGGGCTGTCAAGTCATCGAAGACGGCGACTCTATCAGGGTAATCGGTACAGAACACTTGCAAGCCTGTAATGTTAAAACAATGTTTTATCCAGGCTTTCCAACCGATTTGCACCCGCAAATGTCGGCGTTGCTTTCGGTAGCACACGGCACAAGCCTACTAACGGAAACCGTTTTTGAACACCGTTTTCAATACGTAAAAGAATTATTACGCCTTGGCGCAAACATGAAAGTCGAGGGGCGTGTCGCAATTATAGAGGGCAAAAGTTCGCTTAGCGGCACACAAGTAACCGCCTCCGACCTTAGAGCTGGCGCGGCACTTATTGTCGCTGGCTTGGCGGCAGACGGCACAACCGCTATCGGCAACGTTAAATATCTCGATAGAGGATACGAGCGGTTTGAAGAAAAACTTACAGCGTTGGGCGCAAACATCAACCGTATTCAGGTTGACGATTAAGCTGAAATTTGTTTGGCTTTATTTTGGGTTTTATTTTGAACTTTACTTTGAATTTTACACTAAACCAACTTAAAAAATGCGGGTATAAAGGTGCGCACCTACAGTCCTGTGGACTGAAAACCTTGCGGTTTTGAAGTTGACTTATTGCTAGAAAGGCTTTTTTATGCTGTTTTGCCCAATCGCTAGTGGCTCTAGTGGTAACTGCACTTATATTGCCACAAAAGAAACACATATTTTAATAGATGCTGGCGTTAGCGGCAAGCGTATTAATGCCGCCTTGTCGGGTTTTGCTGTGCCAAAGTTATCCGCTATTTTTGTAACCCACGAACACACCGACCACATAACTGGCGTGGGCGTTATGGCTAGACGTTACAATGTACCCGTTTATGCAACACCAAAAACTTGGCAATATATGCTAAACAACGGCTCTGTCGGGGATATACCGCAACATCTACAACACACAATTACCCCCGACCAGCCAATCATCATAACCGACATGACCGTTACCGCCTTTAACATTCCGCACGATGCAGTACAGCCCGTGGGCTATTTTGTTACGGAAAATTTTCCCGAAAGTCCAGAAAGCCCAAAAAATCCCGAAAACTCGCAAAAACAGCCGAAAACAGCCGCTGTCGCTACAGATATTGGCTATATAACCGATACAATACGCCACATTTTGCGAAAAGCCGAAATTTTGCTAATAGAAAGCAACCACGATGTAGAAATGCTAAAAAACGGCAATTATCCGCCCCACTTGAAAAAGCGAATTTTAGGCACTAACGGGCATTTATCCAACGTTGCGGCGGGTGTTTTGCTAGTAGAAATTGCAAGCCCACATTTGCGGCACGTATATTTAGGCCATCTAAGCAGCGAAAACAACCGACCATACATCGCCCTAAACACAATAGAAAATATTTTAGCCGTCAACAACATAAAAATCAACGGGCTAACAATCGCCAACCGAAACGAAAAATCGCCAGCAATAGAATGGTAGAATAAAAGTCAAAAGATTAAAACCGTGGGGCGCTGCCCCACACCCCGCAAGGAGCGCGCCCCTTGACCCGCTAATTTTTGAATTGGTATAACAAAAATCAACTGAATTTTGAAACTACAAATAAAACAAACTAAAAGGAGTGTATTATCATGCAAGAATATAAAACAACAGGCGTGTGTTGCCGCAGAATATTATTTGATTTGAAAGACGACAAAATTCACGGTGTGCAATTCGAGGGCGGTTGTGCGGGTAATTTGGCGGCTATTAGCAAGTTAGTTGAAGGAATGAACGCACAACAAGCAATAGAAACGCTCTCGGGGATTGATTGCGGCGGCAGAGGCACTTCCTGCTCTGATCAGCTGGCAAAGGCATTGACGGAATCTTTAGCGGCGGCAAGTTAGGTGCAAATTATTTAGTGCAATAGCGGTGTTATTTGAGTGATTAGGTTTTGCTCTTTTATTTGTGTGCTAAAATTTATAAATTTTTGTGGTACACACGCAATTTTTTTGCTATAATTAAACTAAAGTAAAATACTATACTAAATTCAAAATTAGCGGGTCAAGGGGCGCGCTCCTTGCGGGGTCCAGGGGCAGCGCCCCTGGCGGGTGTGGGCAGAGCCCACGGTTTTGCAGTTGTTTGAATATATAACAGATTGGGTGAATAAATATGTCAATTTTAGTTTGCGGCGGTGCGGGTTACATTGGTAGCCACATGACGGCTACTTTGGTTGAAAATGGGTATGATACTATTGTTGCCGACAATTTAAGTATGGGGCACAAGCCAGCAATATGGCAGGGTGCAGCATTTTATAACGCCGATATTGGCAATAGTGCCGATTTAGATAAAATTTTTACATCGCACAAAATAGATGCTGTTTTGCATTTTGCGGCGTTTATGGCGGTGGGCGAAAGCGTGGAGAACCCCGCTAAATATTACCAAAATAACGTTGTCGCCACGCTGAAGTTGTTGGACACAATGCTAAGGCACGGCGTTAAAAAATTTGTGTTCTCTTCTAGTGCTAGTGTTTACGGCATTCCGAAAACTACGCCTATTACCGAAGATATGCCAAAAGCACCAATAAGCCCATACGCCGAAACAAAACTGGCGGTGGAAACTATATTAAAATGGTACTCGGCGGCGTATGGGCTGAAATACGTTGCTTTGCGTTATTTTAATGTTGCTGGTGCTCACGAAACCGCAAAAATCGGCGAAGACCACCAGCCAGAAACACACCTTATTCCGCTGTGCATTCATGCGGCACAGGGGAAAATCCCTGTGCTAAAGCTGTTCGGCAACGATTACAACACCCCCGACTGCACTTGTATTCGCGATTACATTCATGTGGTGGATTTGGCAGATGCACACGTTTTGGCGTTGGAACATCTGCTGCATAACGGCGAATCCAACACATATAACCTGGGCAGCCAAAACGGATTTTCCAATAAACAAATTATTGAAACCGTAAAAAAAATTACAGGGCTAAATTTTCCAATAGAACAAGTCGGCAGACGAGCGGGTGATCCCGACATTCTTATAGCATCTTCCGAAAAAATAAAGAAAGATTTAGGGTGGAATCCCACAAAAACCACGATAGAAAAAATTATCGCCACCGCTTGGGCGTGGCATTCCCAAAACCCTAACGGGTACAGCAAATTATGAACAATTCCAGTCTTCAAAATATAGAAAATCTGCTTAAATTTGCCGTGTCAAAAAAATTGCTTAAAACCGAGGATATTATTTTGGCACGCAACCAATTATACGCCCTGCTAAAGCTGCAACCCGCTGATAAAGCCATTGTGCTGGATTCTTTCTACAAACCCCCAAAAACCGCCGCAAAAATATTAACCGCAATAACCAACGATTACGCCCAACGAGGCCACTTGCCAGAGGACACAATTACCATGCGCGACCTGCTGGAAACCGCTATAATGGGCATTTTAACGCCCACTCAATCGCTTATCTCGGAAATTTTTACCAAAGATAAGCTGTTATCTTCCCAAAATGCCACGGATAAATTTTACGATATTTGCCGTGCCGCAAACTATATTCAGGTTGACAGGGTAAAAAAAGATATTCGCTGGACGGCAGAAACGGAATACGGAGAATTACAGTTGACAATAAATTTATCCAAGCCCGAAAAAGACCCTAAAGACATTGAAGCGGCAAGATTACAGCCCTCCGCAACGTACCCGAAATGTATGCTGTGCCTGGAGAATGTAGGCTTTGCTGGCAACCGAACGTATCCCGCGCGGCAAAACTTGCGGGTTGTTCCCGTAACGCTGCAGGACGAAAATTTGCAAAAAGAGCAGTGGTATTTTCAATATTCGCCGTACTCCTACTACAACGAGCATTGCATTGTTTTAAGCGAAAAGCACAAACCAATGACGATAACCGCCGCTACGTTTGCACGGCTAATTGATTTTGTTCAGCAGTTTCCGCATTATTTTATCGGCTCTAATGCCGATTTGCCCATTGTTGGCGGTTCGATACTATCGCACGAGCATTTTCAGGGCGGCCGCCATGTTTTTCCTATGCAGTTGGCGAAAATTTACAGACTATACAAAAATGACCAATACCCGAATGTGCAAATAGGGCTTGTAAAATGGCCACTTTCGGTTATACGGCTGATTATTGCGAACAAAACCCCCGAAAATTTGCAAAGTTTAATTTCTTGTGCCGCCGATATTTTGACCACATGGCGTAATTATTCCGCTGGCGAAATAGTGGCGTTTTCGGGCGATGTGCCGCATAACACAATAACGCCGATTGCCCGTATGAACGGCGACCAGCTAGAACTAGACCTAGTTTTACGCAATAACCGCACATCAGACAGACACCCTTTGGGCATTTTTCACCCTCACGCAGAATGGCATCACGTAAAAAAGGAGAATATCGGCTTAATTGAGGTTATGGGCTTGGCTGTTTTGCCGCCACGCATAAAAACTATATTGGAAGAAAACCAGCTAACGCAATCCGAAATTGCGATTATATTTTTGAACGTTTTGGACGATTGCGGCGTTTTTAAGCAGACCGATAAAGGGCGCGGGAGATTTAATAGGTTTATGCACAGTATAGAGGGTGTTGAAATGGTGTAATATCAAGCAGACGGGGCGGGTCGGAATAGGCAAACGGGGCAAATACTACCTGCCCCGTTGCTACTCGATTATTTTTGGTTATAGCTAAAAAACTATTTCTTTCCCCTGTTCGGAAGAATCGTACAGGGCTTGCATGATTTTGGCGGTAATAACGACAACATCAATGTGCGAGGGTAGTTTTTCGCCGCTTTGTATACATTGCAAAAAGCTGTTTATCTCGGTTTGGAACATATTTTTTGGCTCAAATTCTGGTGTTTCTTCGGTAAGTTTGCCGTCTTTTGTGCTGTATATTGTAAAATTGCCGCCGTATTGCAGCCTTATTCCCGCTTTGCTGCCGATAAAATCTACATATTGCCCTGGCGCACCGATGTTTTGTGCCCACGCACCATTTAATGTTATATTTGGGCCCGCAGTACGAATCATTCCTGTAATAAAATCTTCCACATTGTACACGCCGTCATATTTTGGCGGGCCAGCCCACATATCTTCATAAACGTATTCTTTCATGTTAGCCCCTAGTACGCTGTGAGCCTTGCCTGTAACGGTTTTTGGCAACGGGTCGCCTAAGCAGTACATTACTAAATCCAAATAATGCACACCCCAGTCAATCAGAACGCCGCCGCCAGCTACTGCGTGATTGGTAAAATCGCCGCCCAGCCCTGGAATTGAGCGGTGCGCCCTAAAATCAATGTAAACTTGGTAAATATCGCCCAATTCGCCGTTGTCTATTCTGTTTTTTATTAGGTTGACAGCCGTGTTAAAGCGGTTTACAACGCCGATATTTAGCACTTTGCCCGTTTCGTGCTGAACTTTTTGCATCTCCAACGCCTCGGAGTAGGTGCGCGCGGCGGGTTTTTCGCATAATACGTTTTTGCCTGCACGTAGGGCATCTATTGTTATTGTGGTATGCTCTTTGTTGGGCGTACATACCGAGATTGCGGTTACTTCTGGGTCTGCCAAAACCTCTTTGTAATTGTATACCGCTGTGCCTAGCCCGTAACGCTCTACGGCTTTGTCGGCGCGTTCGGGTATAATGTCGCAAAAATATTTAATCTCGCCCAGTTCACTTGCCAAATAGGACGGTATGTGGGCATCATTTGCAATTTTGCCACAGCCAATTACGGCTACTTTTGTCTTCATAAAAAATCCTCCCAAAGGTTAGTTTGTTTTATTAGATAATAGCAGAAAATGTGTAGCGTGGCAATGGTTTTATTTTGGAGAATTGTTTGGAAAGTTGCACAAAATATTGTGGGGGTTTGGGTAGGGTTTTGTGCAGTTTGTACAAGTTATGGGGGACGGTCGCCCCATCTGCGTACACTTTTATTGAACCATTGGGGATTAGACGGACGGGCGACCGTCCACCTGCGTACACTTTTATTGAACCATTGGGGATTAGACGGACGGGCGACCGAGGACGGTCGCCCCTACAATATGCGTCCCCGTAG
>WRKK01000253.1 GCA_009782245.1 Defluviitaleaceae bacterium
CCGCAAAGGAGCAAAAAATGTTACTAGCAAAGAAAATACGATTAAAGCCAACAGCGGAGCAGGAAATACAATTTAGGAAATCAGCAGGAACAGCAAGGTTTGCAGGAAATTACTTTGTACGCCGCAACGAAGAGCATTACAAAGAGCACAAAAAATTTCTGTTTGACGGCGATATACGAAAAGAGTTGACACAGCTAAAAAAGCAAGAAGAGTTCAAATGGTTGCAAGAAGTTTCCGCAAATGTAGTAAAACAAGCAGTAAAAGACAAATGTAACGGCTTACAAAGATTTCTAGCTGATAAGGTCAACCACGGATTTCCAACAATAAGCAAGAAAGGCAAGACTGCTCCCAGTTTTTATGTAAATTACGAAAGTTTGAAACGTGTACGCCACGGCTTTATAGGCGAAAAATTAGGTTATGTATTAACCGCCGAACCATTGTCCAAACTGGCAAATGGCGAGAAGTACAAAAACCCACGCATAACATTTGACGGTAAATTTTGGTTTTTATCGGTAGTAATAGAAGTGCCAACAATACAACAAGACTTAACCGACAACATCGCCAACCCGTCCGCCAGACGGGTTGGAATAGATGTAGGTATAAAGGAACTAGCAGTAACTTCTGACGGAGTAGTATACAGCAATATCAATCATAGCAAAGAAGTTAAACGGCTAAAAAAGGCGTTGAAACGTGAACAACGCTCCGCCGCTAGAATGTTAGAAAAAAATACCGAATCAAAAGATAACAATGGCAAACCAAAATACAAAAAACCGTTACACGAGTGCAAAAACTTTCAAAAATCAAAGAAAAAGCAAGGGCGAATACACCGCCGCTTGACAAACATAAGAACAAACCATCTGCACCAAGCAACAGCCGAAATAGTGAAAACCAAGCCGTTTCGGATAGTTATGGAAAATTTGAACATTAAGGGTATGCTAAAAAATAAACATCTGGCAAAGGCAATATCGGAGCAAAAACTATACGAATTTCGCCGACAAATTCAATATAAATGCCAGCTAAACGGAATCGAATTTGTTTTAGCAGATAGATTTTACCCAAGTTCAAAAATCTGTAGCAAATGTGGAACAAAAAAAGCTAACTTGAAACTTAATGACAGAGTTTTTCGCTGTGATTGCGGTCATACGCAAGACAGGGATTTGAACGCTGCGTTAAACTTAGCAAAATATTTGGCTTAACAAGCCATTTGTGTACCTATCGATACTAGGGAATTTAAGACTATGGAGCATTAAACAAACGAAAATAGCTTGCAGTACAGCGAAACCGGGTGTGAGGAAGTAGTAAGTCTATGTGGCGACATTAGACACAGTAAAAATGTATATATTTTGTTAGAATTGTATATGTTTTTCGTATCGGAGCAATTTATTTTGTGGTAGTTTTGCTTTCGTGTACACTTGGTGCGGTTGTTGGGCTGGGCGGCGGAATAATCATTCGCCCAGTTTTGGACGCACTTGGACATCACGATGTGCTAAATATAGCCTTTTTGTCAAGCACGGCGATTGTTACAATGGCGATTGTGTCAACCTACAAAAAAGTCAAGGACGGCACGAAAATTACCGTAAAAATTGCGGCAATGATTTCTTTTGGTGCGGTTGTTGGCGGAATGTTTGGCAACCTTATTTTGGAATATCTGCTGACCGTTTTCGCCAGCGAATACACTGTGCGGCTAATTCAAACTGGCTTGACGGTATTTTTCGTGATAACGGCGATATATTTCACAAATAGCAAGCTACAATATCGCATAAAAAATGAGATTTCGTATCCATTTATCGGGATTATTTTAGGCACAATGGCGGTTTTTCTGGGAATCGGCGGCGGGCCAATAAATGTGCCGTTATTTTGCATACTTTTTGGGCTTTCCGTCAAAGAGGCGACGGCGTATTCTATTGTGGTAATTTTCTTTTCGCACACGGTTCGCATTATTACAATGGGATTTACCGTTGGGCTGCTCAACTTTGATGTGCAATATTTGCTGTTCATTTTGCCAGCCGCAATAATTGGCGGATTTATTGGCTCGATGATAAGCAAAAAGTTAAGCGAAAATGCTGTGAAAAGGGCGTTTTTGGCTACTATGTGGGGGTTGATTTTGTTTAATATTTATAATGCGGTTACGTTTGTTATTTAGGGGATGTATTCAACTTTAGCCCATGTTGTAGGAATATCGAAACGCACAAACGGGCGCAGGGGACGGGCGACCGTCCCCCCTGTAAATCGCTTAAGTTAATGATACTATCCGCCCGTTTTTTCCTAACATTAGTTTATTTTTAAGTTGTTCGAGTATAATACTGCAAGTCTCACACGTAATCATGCCTTTTGGGCATGATTTTTTTGCAAATTTTCACATTACTAAAATAAGCACATAGAATATAAAAAAATACACGTAAGATTTTCACAATCTCACAAAGTTGTTGTGTATTTTGCACAAAATTATTAACAAAATTTTCTAAAATTTCGTAAATAACCGCTCTTGACACAATATATATATATATATATATACTGATTATATTGTGCTAACGAAAGCACAAAAATAATTTTTTGGAAGTAATTTAACGAAAAATTTTCCAAAATCTTGACATCTTTCGCAATACTAACCTTGTAAGATTATAACAAGCCAAATCCAACACAGTTTACATTTTTGGCAAAAATCACTAAAATTGGTAACTCACACCATACAAAAGGGTTTCAAAATTTCAAAATTTTATTAAGGAGGTTATTTCATGGGACAAATAACTACCACAAGCAAGCCCGCCAAATCCGCCGCCAAAGTCAGGAGCGACTGGGCTATGTATTTGAAAGGTAATTGGGATTTGTATTTGATGTTAGCACCAGCGGTTATATTGATTGCAATTTTTGCCTATTGGCCAATGTATGGCGTTGTTATGGCTTTTCAAAACTTTAACCCAATTTCTGGCATTACGGGCAGTCCGTGGGTTGGGCTTATGCACTTTGAACGCTTTTTTGCCACTCCAACCGCAATGCGGATAATTACAAATACTGTGGTGCTTTCTGTGCAAACGTTGATTTTCACGTTTCCAGCACCGATACTTTTGGCGTTAATGTTGCACTATTGTGTAAGTCGCCGTTTTGCTAGAGTTGTGCAAACTGCTACATATTTTCCATTTTTCATAGCAACCGTTGTACTTGTGGGAATGATGCACATTTTCTTTTCGCCGTCCGTGGGAATGGTCAACCACGCAATAGAGGCACTCGGCGGACAACGCCAAGTTTTCATGGCGGATAGTGTTTGGTTTAGACCGCTCTATGTAGGCTCGCGCGTGTGGCAAGGCACGGGATTTGGCGCTATTATCTTTATTGCAGCACTGGCTGGCGTTGACCCTGGGCTGTATGAAGCCGCCACAATAGACGGTGCAAGCAAGTGGAAACGCATTCTCCATATCGATTTGCCGTGTATCATGCCAACTATCGTGATAATGCTGATTTTATCCTTGGGTAGCATTATGAGCGTTGGCTTTGAACAAGTCTTCCTAATGCAAAACGCCCGCAATACAGCCGTTTCAGAGATTATCGCAACATACGTTTACAGCATGGGCTTGCTAGAGGGTCGCTTTAGTTTTGCGGCGGCTGTCGGATTATTTAACTCGGTGGTTAATTTTGCGTTGCTGATAATTGTAAATCAAATATCCCGCAAAGTTAGCGAAACTTCGTTGTGGTAAGGAGGAATAACTATGAGTGCAAAAAAACGCTTTAGATTTTTTAGCTCCGATATAACTTTTGATGCTGTAAACTCAGTTTTGCTGATTTTGGTGTTTTTGGTAGTGGCTTATCCGCTGTATTATATTGTGATTGCCTCGTTTAGTGCCCCAGAATTAGTGCTAAACGGCAGAATAACGCTGTTTCCGCAAGGCTTTCAACTGGATAGCTATGTACGAGTATTCGAAAACCCTGATATTTTGCGAGGTTACTGGAACAGCATAATGTACACGGTGGTTGGCACAGCTATAAACCTGCTGGTAACGCTCCCAGCCGCCTATGCAATGAGCCGCTCCGATTTACGTGGGCGAACATTCTTCACATTATTCTTCGCATTTACAATGTTTTTCGGCGGCGGATTGATTCCCACATTTTTGGTAGTGCAACAACTGGGCTTGCTTAACACGTTTTGGGTAATGGTAATCCCAGGAGCGTTAAGCGTGTGGAATATGCTGATTTGCCGCAACTTTTTCCAAACAAATATCCCGTCCGAGTTGCTGGAGGTTTCGCAAATGGACGGCTGCACCAACCGAACTTTCTTTATAAAAGTAGTTTTGCCGCTCTCGAAGGCAATAATTGCCGTAATGGTGCTATTTTACGCAGTTGGACATTGGAATTCATTTTTTAACGCTCTCATCTACTTGCGAGATGATGCCTTAATGCCCTTGCAAATGGTACTTCGGCGGCTACTTGTAATGGCACAGCCAGACCCAGCAATGGGTGCAGATATGATGGAAGATTGGGTACGCATGATGATGGAAGTTGAAATGTTGCGATACGCTCTAGTAGTGGTTGCAAGCGTGCCTGTGTTGATTTTATACCCCTTTGTGCAAAAGCATTTTGTGCAAGGCGTAATGATTGGCTCAATTAAGGGCTAAAATTATAAAAAGGAGTGTTTGACATGAAAAAATATTTATTTTTGGTATTTTTGGTAACTTTAGTAGTGATGTTAGTTGGCTGTGCAACGGACGATTCCGCACCAGCCGCAGGAACAGGCGGAGCAGGCGGAACAGCCGCTCCAGCAGTAGATTTACCAGCCGATGCCCCAGATTCTTGGCTAGTTGGCGAGCGGACAACTATAACTTTGGCGGCAAGCCTTGCTCCCAACTGGGCACACCCTGACGAGGGCAGTTTTTGGCAATGGTTGGAAGAATACACCAATGTTGCCGTCAACTGGATAACTTTTCTTAACGCCGAGGCAGGAGAACAATTTGCATTGATGATGGCTGGCGGCAGTTTACCAGACGGCTTTATCGGTGGATTAGGCGGCGGCAACTCTAACGTTTTGCAATACGGAATGGATTTAGGCGTGTATATTCCGCTAAACGACTTGCTGGCAAGCTATGCACCCCACTTCACAAGACGTGCACCGCTTGCAATGCCTGATGTTATGAACGTTATAACCGCTCCGGACGGAAATATTTACGCATTGCCGTTAATTCACCCACCAGGCGAGGGCGTTTTTAACACAACCGCAATAAACCAAACTTTCTTGGATGCTTTGGGATTAGATGCTCCAACCACAATCGAAGAGGTTGAGCAAGTGCTGATTGCCTTTAGAGACGGCGACCCCAACGGAAACGGCATTGCAGACGAAATTCCGCTAAGTTTTCTGTTTCAGGATTGGGGAGCAGCCGACCATAGTTGGTGGTTTGCACCGTTCGGAGCACCGCTTTCCAACGATTTAGTTTTGATTGAAAATGGCGTTGTAACTTTCCAAGCCGCACAAGAATATTTCAGAGACGGCGCAAGATGGCTTGCCTCGCTGTATGCACAGGGTTTAGTAGATTTAGAAGTTTTCACATATGACCAAACAACATATCGTGCTAGAGCAGGTGCAGACCCAGTTGTATTTGGAATATGGTCAAGTTGGAGCCCATGGGCAGATGCAGGTGCACAAGGACATCACTTTACAACCTTATTGCCACCAATTCAAGGACCAGGCGGAGCACACGTTTTATGGGAAGAAAACGCCAGCATTAGCAGAGATTCCTTTATAATAACAAGTGCCGCCAGCAATCCCGAACTTATGGTGCGTTGGGTAGACACGTTCTATAGAGATGTTGAAACAGGATTAAGGGCATCTCGTGGACCAGGCCCAGACCCAAACATGGCGTGGTATTTTGACGACGAGGGCAGAATAGTTTGGACAGACCCACTACCAGACGAGTTTATCCGCGGCATGAACGAATTACCATTTGCCCCAGGTGCTATCGGCTTAGAGTATAATCCAGCACCGCTGGCAAATCCAGACTTAAAAGTTGAACATATAGAAAACGTGTTACGCCCATACGCCGCCAATTTCTTTAACGGCACATGGAGTCGCTGGCCGCTAACATTTATGCAACCTCACGAGGCAGACGAAATTTCCTTTATCGAGGCTGGTATGGTTCCATTTGCAAACAGAATGTTAGCAAGGTGGATTGCCAACGAGGGCGATGTTGATGCTGAATGGGAGCAATTTTTGGTGGATTTGGATGCTTACGGCTTGCAACGTTGGCTTAGCATTCGGCAAGAGGTTTATGATAGGTTTTTGAGCAACTAGAAATTGGGAATTGCAATTAAAACTAATCTAATCCTAATCTAATATAAAAAGAAACTAAACAAAAATGCTGTTGCAACCGCTAAATGCTTGCGACAGCGTTTTTGTGGTGCTTTGTTAATAGTTCGTGGGTTAAATTTCTATGACAATTTTATTTTTATTTGTCGGACGGCGGTCAGGCAGGCGGGTCGGTCGCCCGTTTGCTCTATAAATTCTTTAAGTTACTGACAGTTAGGATAAAAACCAAATTTAATAACACAAGTCTCACACGTAATCATGGCTTTTGGGCTGATGTTCATGGATTATAACCTGCTTAGCCCACCGACTTTTGTCGGGCTTAATAATTTTCGGCGGCTGGCAATCGATCCGCTGTTTACCCGAACTTTAGGCAATACGTTGCGATTTTTCGTGTTCATAACGCCCATACATTGCATACTTGCGTTGATTTTGGCTTATGTGGTTTCGCAGGTTCGCAATTCTCGCTTGCGGTCGCTTTATCGTGGAATTATTTTCTTCCCAACGGTTGTTACAACGGCATCTGTCGCCATTGTTTGGACGTTCATGTTCGCAACCGATACAGGATTCGTCAACTTTTTTATCCGCAGTTTGGGCGGCAGCAACGTCCCTTGGATGACACATTCCACCATGATTTACGTTACAATCGCCCTATTTAGTGCCTGGAAATTTATCGGTACGACTTTTCTGTTTTATTTTGTGGGATTGCAAAATATCCCGTCATCGTACCACGAAGCCGCCATGATAGACGGTGCGGGCAGATTGCAAACTTTCTTTAGAATAACGCTCCCGTTGCTAACGCCCACGGTTTTTTTCGTTTTCGTTACCAATATGATAGGCGTTTTCCAAATTTTTGAAGAACCGTTCTTTATTGCTGGCGGAAACACTCATGCGATGTCGTTCGCTTTGCATATTTATCAAAATGCGTTTAATAATATTCGTTTTGGTTACGCAAGCCTATTGGCAATTATCATGTTTTTGATTATAATGGTAGTAACCGCTGTGCAATTTTGGGGGCAAAGGAAGTGGGTGAATTACGATTATGAATAAAAATGCAGTTTTGGCTGAAACAGTCGATAAATCCTCGCTAAAAACTCGCACAATAAAACGTGCTGGAAACGTGTCTGTGGGGCAAATTTTGCTAAATTTGGTGCTTGCGGCAGGTTGCCTAATTGCGATGTTGCCGTTTATGTGGACGGTTTCTACATCGTTACGCCCACAAACAGAGGCTTTTCGTATGCCCCCAGACTTTTTGCCTACGTCATTCATGTATCAAAATTATTTGGCTGTTTTTCAAGCGTTTCCATTTTTTACATTTATGCTGAACAGCCTTATAACAGCGGTTGCCGTGGTTTTGCTTAGCCTTACAGTAACCTCGTTGGCGGGGTTCGCTTTTGCCCGTATAAATTTCCGTTTCAAAAACACGATTTTTATGATATTTATGGCAGGGCTTATGGTGCCTGGCTTTGCGACACTAATCTCAACATACCTAATAATGGCGGGTGCTGGATTAGTAAACACTCTTTGGGCGTTAATT
>WRKK01000254.1 GCA_009782245.1 Defluviitaleaceae bacterium
TAGCGTTGCAGGTAAATGGCAAGTTGCGTGGTCAGTTGGAAATATCGGCGACGGCGGCAAAAGATGAGGTTTTGGCACAGGCGAAAGTTGACTTGGCGAAATGGCTGGAGAATGTGGCTGTTGTTAAGGAGATTTATGTTCCTGGGAAGATTGTTAATTTTGTGGTGAAGTGAGTTTTGGATAAAATGCCAAACTGTAAAACACTAAAGGGGGCAAAAATTTTGCCCCCTTTTACAAAAAATAAATATCCAGATGTCTCATAATTTGACGATAATACTAACACAGGGGCGAATGGTTGCGGGTGAAAACGGGCGACCGTCCACCTGCGTATACTTAAGCTAAAATCGGAGGGGCAAACGGGCGACCGAGGACGGTCGCCCCTACAAAAACGCTACCCGCCCGCCTGACGGCGGTCAGGTAGGGGCGACCGTCCCCTGCCCGTCCGGCAGGCGGGTCGGTCGCCCGTCCGTCTAATCCCCAATGTTTCAATAAAAGTATACGCAGGTCGGTCGCCCGTCCCATCTAGTTCACAATATTTCAACATTAAGGAGAGACTACCTTGCAATTTTCAAACATTATTTTTGGCGGCGGCTGTATTGTCTTTGATACCCGTAAACTTATTTAGGTATCCGCTAAAAACCTATATTAGCTGGCTTTTCCACGCTTACACAAATCCCGTTCTTTACGTATTTGCGGCATGGCTTGTGCATTATATGCTAAACGGCACAATGCTTGTAGAAATTGACCCAGAGGTTAGCGGTGCGATTAGCAATTTTATCTCGGAAAGCCCGTTAGAACCGTCAACCCTGCTATTTCTCATAATACCAAGTAGAATATTTGTAAAATGTATTAGCGGACTAATAGGCGACGAGGAAACAAGTTTTCACTATTTGCCCTTAGAATTGTTTATTACCCTGCCAATCCGAACTACACTCACCACAATCGGCACATTTGCCTTTACTTCAATAGTGGCAGGGCTGTTTTGGTGGATTTTGGAAACAAATCTTGCGGCATCGCACGTTCATTTTATTTTGATTTTAACGGGTGTTCTTCATTGGATTTTTTGGGCGGTTATAATTGCGCCAAAAAGCCGCTAGGTATGCGGCGGCGTTTTTAATGTTTTTTAATAATATTGGATTATGCCGTTCCCCCCCAAAAAAATTTTTTTTTAACCCCTAATATTTTCCCCCGATTATGACGATAATATCTTTGTAACACAAAAAAAGTTTCAAAAAAAAGTTTCAAAAAAAAGTTTCAAAAAAAAGTTTCAAATAAAAACAACTAAACAACAATCAACAACCAAGAGAGGTGCATAGTATGAAAATAAATAACATTTACGCTACACAGGCTGCGTATCTAGCCAACAACAAAACGCGCAGACCCAACGCCGCCGCCAGCAATGTTCACGACAACTTTAGTATCTCGGGGCAGGCGGAAGATTACCAAATTGCCCGCCGTGCCATCTCCAGATTGCCCGATGTGCGCGAAAGCCGTGTAGACGAACTTAAAAACTTAATAGAAAGCGGTCAATATACCGTAAACGCCTCTGCTATTGCTAACAAAATTTTGCAAAATTTTGATAATAGGTGGTCGTAATGGCGGGTATAATTGAAAGTTTGCTGGATACTTTGGGCGAACAAACCAACCGCTACGAGGAACTGCTAGGGCTTTCCAAGGAAAAACGAGACGTTATTATTGCCAACGATATTGAAAACCTACAGAAAATCAACCACCTGGAGAATATCCTGATAAGCCAGAACCAAAAGCTAGAAAAAAAACGCCAAGCTATCGTTGCCGATATGGCTATTGTCCTCAACCAAAAGGAAAAAGACCTTACGTTGCCCAAGTTAATAGAACTAATGCAAGACCAACCCAACGAGCGTACCGCACTAGAAAGTGCCAGAAACCGCATAAAGTCAATTATGGACGAACTGCGCGAAATGAACCAGCTTAACGGGCAACTTATCCAAAACGCTCTGGAATTTGTGGAATTTGAAAGCAACTTGCTAAAATCCGCCAGCGGCAACGCCCCAGTTTACTTCCCTGGCTCGGATAACGATTATTATGAAGAAAGTCAGATAGATTTTAGGAACTAATTTGCACCGATTTATACCGAATTTGCACCGATTTGCACCAATTTGAACCAATTTGAACCGAATTTACACCAATTTGCACCAAAATTAAACTACTAGGAGTGATACTTTTGTTTACTTCCCTAAATATCGCAACCAGCGGTATGCGGGCTGCCCAAACTGGGCTTGCCGTTACTGGTCATAATATGGCAAACGCCGAAATACTCGGCTTTTCCCGCCAACGGACTATTCAAAATGATACACGGCTACGTGTTATGGGTACTAGCATGGCGGGCAACACGCTCCGTGTCGGTACTGGCGTTGATAATAACGCCGTTCACCAAATACGTAGCCAATATTTTGATATGCGTTTTAGAATGCACAACTCGGCACTTAACTTCCAAGCCCTTGTTTCCGCCATTGGCAGCCACATGGAAGACATCATTGGCGAAACCGAAAACACCTTCCGAATGCAGCATCTTATGCAAGATATGTGGCGTTCTATGCAGGAACTTAGCCTGAATATTGGCGGAATTGAGACCCGTGATATTTTTATCAGCACCTCCGCCGCCTTTTTGGATAAAGCCCACAATATTTTTGAAGAACTTTTTGAACTGCAACAAAATTTGGACGCACAGATTCGCAACATGGTAACAGAAATTAACGATATAGTCGGCAGCATAGACCGCTTGAACAACGTAATTCAGGCAAACGAGATTACTGGCGACAACGCCAACGACCTGCGCGACCAACGCAACCTGCTAATGGACAGGCTTAGCGCCCTTGTTCCTGTTGAATTTTCCACCGACCCCCGCACGGGGCACGTGAACATATTTACGCAAGAGGGTAACTTTTTCTTATCGCAAGGCTCGCAAAACTTTTTGGGCTTGAAAGAGATGAGCGGACGTTACAATTTTGTCGAGCCCGTTTTTACCATGGCAACCGAAGTTTTGCCGTCTACCACGCCGCCACGGGAATATGTCCCGTTTTTTAGCTGGAACCGCCCGATAAATGCCGCCAACGGTAACGAAGAGGGTGCATTAATGGCTCTGCTTATGGCTCGTGGCTCTATGCCGCTAACTTTTGCTGGTGCGGATGCACTTTGGCGGCCGATTGCCCTGCCAAACGGCGGCGCAAATGCACCCAACGGCACTAACTTTACTAGCATTGACGAACTTGTCGCCCACATGATAGGAAATCCGCCAGATGTAACCGATACAGTGCAGTTTGACCCTAGTAATTCCGCAACCTGGCCTGGAGATTGGCCTAGCGTTGGCTTTGATTCCGCCGACCCAACCACGTGGCCACCCGCCGCTGGCGGCTTTGACCCCGAAGACGAAACAACTTGGCCCGCCAGTTTTAACATCAACAACGCACTCACATGGCCCGCCGCTTGGACTGCCAGTTTTGCCTTTGACATTGCCGATCCCACAACCTTTCCAACAGGTGCATTAGCTTTCCCGAACGGCACAAGCGATACAGGATTTTTACACGCACAGCTAGTCTGGCAAAACAACCGCAACAATCTGGAGCAACTATATCCCGAGTTTATTACAAGCCCAGCAAGCCTGTTAGCCGCTGTTAATCAGGGGCGCGGCAACGCAACTTTTAACCGATTGCACGATAATTTTGCGGCGGCAAACCGCACTTTTAACCAAGCCGCATGGAGCGCCGAGTATGCGTTGATTCCCAACATGATGGTGAACATGGATAAAATCGTAAACAGCATTGTTCGGCTGGTAAACAACTCGCTTGCCCCCGTTGACAACCATTCTCGGGCGGAAGATGCCCCGTTTGACCTTAACGGCAACCGCTCGTTTACGGAAGTTTTTGTGCGAACGGGCATAGGAAACTCGGTCATGCCACGCTTTGACGGTAGCGGCGTTCACAATGGCGGCTTGCCTGGCAACTTTGACAGCCTATACACCACTCGCAACATAAGAATAAACCCAGTATTATTGCGGCCTGGCGGACACAACTTACTAGCACTATCGCCGTCTGGCGACAGAGAGGATTCCTCGCTAATAGAGAGAATGCTGGAATTGTGGGTATCAGACGATAGCCCATACAGCGTAAACATTAGGGGCAACACTTTCGCAAAAGATAGGGCTTACCAAATATTTATAACCGATTTCGCCGTCCGCATAAACGAGGCAGACACGGGCGTGTCAACCCAGTTTCAAGCACTAACACAAGCCGACCAGCGCCGCAACGCAATAATGGGCGTTTCGCTAGACGAAGAAACTTCTAGCATGATGACGTTCCAATTCGCCTACCAAGCGGCGGCACGGCTGTTTAATATAATTGATAGCATGATTGATACCGTTGTGAACCGTATGTAGCAAACCGTATGTAGCAAACGGGCGACCGCCCCGTCTGGACAAACGGGCGAACGGGGACGTTCGCCCCTACCTGTCTGCAACAAGCAGACGATAACCACCAAAAATCCACAAAAAAATGGGTTTTTTGATACGATAAATTAATAAAAAATGTGCGGGGTCAAGGGGGCGCGCTCCCTTGCGGGTCAAGGGCAGCGCCATTGCGGGGTGTGGGGCAGCGCCCCACGGTTTTAAGGTTTTAAGGTTTTAATCTTTGATATTTAGGAGTGATAATTTTGAGAGGTTCGTTTTTTACTTTTCGTGTGGCGACAACTGGAATGCACACGGCTCGAAACAACTTGAATGTTACGGCACATAATGTTGCTAATATAGGAATACCAGGGTTTTCTAGGCAGGTAACGGTGCAGGGTGCGTTGCCAGCGATAAATAACCGTGATGGGCGTGGAATGTTTGGCACAGGCTCGGCGGTTACTAATGTTATGCAAATGCGCGACCAATTTATCGATAGGCGGTTTTGGAGCCAAAACGGCTTTTTGGGCGAGTTTGCCGTTAAAGTGCCGCAACTTTCGCTGATAGAGGCTATTTTTAACGATTTGCCCGAAAATTCTACGGTTGGCGTTTTGGGCGCTTTTAACGATTTCTTCTCCAGAGTGCAGGAACTTACCCGAGAATCGCAAGACGGCACTTTCCGCCTGAATATCTTGCTGGCTGGCGAAACGCTTTCGCAGATGGTACGCAGTAACGCCGAATCGCTCCGCCAACAGCAACACGATATTAACGGCGAAGTTAGAGCCGTTGTAACCGAAATGAACAGCATCGGCAGCCAAATAGCAAGCCTAAACGAGCAAATTAGAGGGATAGAATTTTCGGGTTCGTATGCGAACGATTTGCGGGATACACGGGCTTTGTTGCTGGATAGGCTTTCCGAACTGGTGAACATAAGCGTGGAAGAACGAGATTTTAGTGCAACAAGCGGAATCCCCAACGATAGGCGGCTTTTAGTGCAAATTAACGGCACGGATTTTGTTTCACACGATACGCTGCACCGCTTGGAAGTTGTGCCGCGCACAGATGCCCAACGCCGCAATACTATGGACGTTGACGGGCTTTATGATGTCAAGTTTTCGGGCGGGGCAGAGTTTAATATTTACAGCAGAACGCTAACAGGTACGCTAAAAGGGCTGATTGACGTTAGGGACGGCAACGCAACCAACGCTACAATGGTTCGCTGGCGGGTTGACCGTGCAACCGCAATCGACCTAGCCGACCCCACCAGCGCCAACTTCGATCCCGCTTTTCGGGAATGGCTAATCGGCTTACTGCCCCGAGAAGCCAGTATTGACAGCCCCAACACGTGGCCAACGTTTATCAATATGGAAGAATGGCAAGCAGCCGCTGCGCCTATCAATTTGGCGGGTCTTACGCCCGTTGCCACCAACGATTTTAAGGGCATTCCATTTTACATGAACCGTCTAAATGAGATGATACGAGTGTTTGTGGGTGCAATAAATGACGGCGTGGACGTAAACGGCAACCCGATAAACGGCGTAAACCCTGGCGGACATCGCACGGGCTACGCACTCAACGGCGACAGCGGCAGAGCATTTTTTACCTGGATAAACCCAGTTACGGGGCTACCCGTCGACGGGCTAAACGACCGCCATTTGCTAAATGCTCTCAACTTTGACATAAACTCCGTTTTACGGGCAAACCCAAATTTATTGCAAAACGCCAACGATCCAACCAGCGGCGAAAGCGATAACTCGGTTATTTTGGGCTTTATACGTGTCGGCGATTACCCGTCCCTATTCCGTGAGGGTAGTTTGATGGATTTTGTCATTGCAACCACCAGCCACCTTGCAATAGATTCCCAGCAAGCACACCGCTTTCTGCTAAACTACACCGAAATGACAACCGCAACCCTAAACCGCCGCGCGTCCATTTCCGACCCAGACATGAACGAGGAAATGCTAAACATGGAGCGTTTTCGTCAGCTATACACAGTAAACGCCCGTATGATAAGCACCATGAACGATATTTACGATACTTTGATAAATAGGCTCGGCGTTGGTTGATAACGCTATTATCGGCACAAGAAAGGAATAAATTTTATGCTAAGAGTAACCAGTTCTATGATGACAAATAACATGATGGTGAATGTTAATAGGGGTATGCGGAATTTAGATGCGTTGTCGCAACAGTTTTTTTCCAACTCTAAAATAATAACGCCGTCCGATAACCCAATAATTGCCGCACGGGCTATGCAGTTTCGCACAAATTTAGTGCATAACGCTAATTTTCAAACTAACGTTGATAACGGCTTGGCTTGGATGGACGTTACAGAATCCGCTATTGACGGGCTTTTGCAGGTGCTTATGTTGGAGGCTCGTGATTTAGTGCATCGTGCCGCCAACGACCCAATGGCACTAGAAGACCGTGGCGCATTAATGACGGCACTAAACAGTATATTCGAGCAAATAGGCGTACAAATGAACTCGCAATTTGCTGGGCGTTTTGTTTTCTCGGGCTTGCGTACCGATCAGCCGCCCGTGCTTAACCAAAATCAGCCCGATATTTCGCACCGCATCACGCAAGTGTTCGATTTGCGCGATGTCGAGCGTACCCGCTCGTTGCAAATTTTCCCGCAAGTGCCTGGAAACCCCGTGCAACTGCCGCTTACGCACGATATTCATATTCTAAAATTGGCGTATAACCACGTCGACCGTGATATTAACGGCGAACCGATTTTGGATATATTCCGACCAGACGGCACAACTTTTAACATAATAATGCGGTCGCTTTCCGACCCAACCGCCTACGATGCCAGCACAATCAGCCCTGGCGAGGTTATTTATATCCCAGAAACGGGCGAACTTGTCTTCCACCCAGAAGACGTAACTGGCACGGGCGGACAAGCCAACTTTCCCGTGGATATTCAGTTTACCCGCAGCGGCTTTACTAGGGGCGAACTTAACCCGCTGGTTTATTTTACCACAACGCAAAAACTAACCCGCTTTGACGAGTTGATACGCTTTGACCAGCAAACGGCGGGTGCGTTTACCATAAACCCAGACGGCACTTTTACTATCGTGCCAGGTTACACAATCCGCCAAGATTTAAGTGCAAACGCCGCTGGCATGGTGCAACTGGCTTATAACAGCTTGCCTATCCCCGACCCCGCCGACCCCGCCTCCTCGGACGGCTCTTTGACGAATTTTACTTTTGTGCCAGCCAGTTTTGACATAATTACACAAGATGCCGCTGGCAACGATATTGTAGATACCTATGATTTCAACGTTTTGGCGAATTCCCCAGCCGATTTGGGCTGGTCAACGCCGCCGACAGCGGCAGAACGCAACGCACTCGCAAACGGCGAAATAGTGCTAGATCCAACCACGGGGCAGTTGTTTATGAACGATGTAACCGCCGCAAACTTTAACAATATTCAGGTTGTCTACGAAAAGGACACATTTTTGTCAACCGACAGAATCCCAACAACGCACCCTGCTGTTATGGCGGAGGGTCCACGTTTTGAGGGGTTGACATTCACAATGGATAACCAGGATTTGGAATGGGAATTTAG
>WRKK01000255.1 GCA_009782245.1 Defluviitaleaceae bacterium
CCCGCCAGGGGCGCTGCCCCTGGACCCCGCAAGGAGCGCGCCCCTTGACCCGCTAAGTTTTTTAAGGGGTTTCAAACGAAAATTGTGAATATTCTTTGAATTTTCATAGCAACAAATAATTTCCACAAAATCGTAAGTAAAATAGCCAACCGCAAAGATACTATCATCAATTTGCCACCAAAAACCATTAACAAATTTAGCGGGTCAAGGGGCGCGCTCCTTGCGGGGTGTGGGGCAGAGCCCCACGGTTTTGCAGTTGTTTGAATATAGTTAAAGCCGTTCGCCGCACTCGCCGCAGAATTTTTGGCTTGTGCTATTAACTGTGCCGCAACTGCTGCAAATATTGCCCTCTTTTTCTTCGGGGGGTGCGGCGGGGGCTGGTGTTGAGCCTTCTGTTGATTTTGCGTAAGAACCGACTACTTCTAAGTCGTATTTTCCGTTTTGCGTTAGTTCTTGCCATGCTTTTTCGCCCTCGCTGTAGCCTAGTAGGCTGGAAACGTCTCGGACTATGTTGGTTATGCCCGTAAACCACTTGCCCGTGTTTTTCTGCTCGGCGTAATGCCGTGCGTCTTCTAGCTTTTGGTCAAATTCTGCTAATCGCCGCTTGTGTATCTCTTCGTAATGCCCGCGAATTTTCGTTGTAAACTTGCCAGAACTTATTTCTGTTAAAATTGCCAAAAAGTCGCCACGGTACAGTTGCCCGTTGTTTGCAACAATTTCTTCAATCGCCGCTTGCTCGTTGCGTGCCTGATGTGCAATCTCTCTTGTCTCAAATTCTATATTTTCAACCGTGCGAATCATTTTGTCAACCCTATGTAACGCAGAAATTCCCTCTATTGCAAGTTCGATTTCGTCGCAGTAGGCAATCAAATTTTCTTCCATTGCCAGCAAGGTTTCTTCGGTTTTTAACGCTGGAATCGCCGTGTTTGCTATTTCCTCGCTTAAAAAATCGTTTGCCGCTTGCTCTTTGTTTTCCTGTAATTTGTCCGCAAGTGCCGCCGTTAATTTTTCGGGAACATAGCCCATTGATGCACAATATTCCGCCAACGTTGCCGCCGCCGTTTTGCAGCTTTCTATCGTGATAAACTCGTGAGATGCCGTTTTTATTAGGTCTAGCCGCTCCTCTTCCGAATCGTTTTTCACTATTTTTAGCGTGGCAGAAAGTCCCGCCAGTTCAATAAAATAATTGTCCGCCAAAATCAGCATATGTGCGTTTAGTTCGGCGGTTAATTTTTCGGGAACGCTGTCAAAGCCGATGGACGTGCAATATTCCGCCAGCCGTGCCGCCGATTCCACCGCTGTGGCTATGGTCGATTTTGGCAACTCGTGCAGTTTCCGCTCGGCGGATTTATCCATGCGAACCGTGTGAGCCTTTTCTCGTGAGCCGTGCGTGGTTGTTTCTACTGTGCGGATAATTTTGTCGATTTCTGTCAACGCTGGAATATTTTTTAGTTCTTCGGGCTTGCCAAGTTCCACCAATTCAATCAATTCAATTTCGACACAATAATCCCGCAATTTTATTTCTATCGCAAGCAGCGTTTCCTCGGCTTGCAACATGGCATCGTCGGAGACAACGCTTTTTTCGGCGGTTAGTTGTGATTGCAGAAAATCGTCCGCCGCTTTAATTTTGCATTCTAATAATTTGTCCGCAAGCGTTTTGGTTAAATCGGCGGGAGGATCGCCCATTGGCGCACAATATTCCGCCAATTTTGCCGCACCGTCCTTACAACGTTCGATTGTATTAAAGCCCGTTGCGGCGGCGGCGATTGCCTGTGCGCGCTCGTGGGGCGTTGTGTTTTCGTTAATTTTCAGCGAAGATGCACCGTTTGCCAGGTCGATAAAATAGTTGACAGCCAATTTTGGTAGATGTTTGTCCATTATCTCGGTAAGCGTTGCGGGAACGGCGGCAAGCCCGATAGCTGTGCAATATTCCGCCAGCTGTGCCATCGAGGCGACCGATTCGGCAATGGTGGATTTTTGCATATCGTGAAAATGCTTTTCAGCCAGTTCCTGCTTGAACCTCTGCACTTCGGGCAAATAGCCGAAATCGTCCGCCAGCTGTTCCACTTCGCCGTTTGCATCTTGGAAATTTTCTATCAAAAATCGGTAATATTCCAGTTTATACGGGTCAAGTTCAAGAATTTTAATCATTTTGTCAAGCAGTTCGTCGGGCGGAGTGTTCGGGTTAAGTTCGCCAAAATCGTAGCTTGCCTCCCGCATGGCTGGCTCGGAAATTTGGTTTATATCCCTGCCGTTTCGCCGCAGAATGTCCACGTACGACAAATGTAGATTAAAGCAATCTTCATAAACTGCCATGGATAAAGTCGGAAATAGGTCGGGGTTGCTGAATAGTTCGCTTTTTTTCTTGGTTGCTTGAATTTCGCCCGCGACTGTTTTTATAACCTCAACGGCATCTTGCACCAAGCCGCCTTTGCCAAAATATTTTGCCAGCGTTTCCAAAGTACCCGATGCCACGTCTGTAAGGCTTTTCTTTTGGTTTTCGCTGTCGTTTACCTCGAAAGTTTTGTGTGCCACATTGCCTGGCGTTTCCTCTTTGTCCTTTTTGTCAACAAGCAATTCGTACTGTGCGGTTAATACGTCCATAATTTTGGGAAACTGCAGCTTGTCGGAAAAATTTTTCCTGTGAAAGTCTTCAAAGTGGGCTATTTCGTAGTCAAAAATCCGCATCGACTTAAAATGCTTAACGCAATCTTCGGCGATAAGGTCAATCCTTTTGTAATACACGGCTTTACCCGCCGATAAAACCTGTTCTATGTTTGTGAACGTTGCATAAAGTTCGTCAAATTCCGCTTTGCTTTCAATGGCTTTGCGGTATATAAACTGGCGAGCGGTGTTGTACTCCAAAATGCTGTTGCTAGGGCTGTACTGCTTGCCAAATAGGTTGTATGTTTTTGTTTGCATTGCTTAATCCTCCCGTAAATTGGAACTTTTTTAGAATTGTAGCATAGTTTGGGCTGGCTGTCAACAGGCAATTTTTTTGTAAGGGGTTGGGCGGGTTTTTTGGGGTTTGGTTAAAACCCGCCCCGCCGCTGTTTTCTGCAATCCAGTCGCCTACAAACTACAAATATTCCGCCAACGACCCCGCAATCCGCTCTGGCGGGGCATTTGGCTGCGTTTTGTAAATCATGCCGTCCGAATCCTGCCAAATAATCATGCCGTCAACGCCCGTGTTTTCAATCACGTACATTGAATGGGGAACGCTAGGATTTAACTCTCGCTCTTGCTTGGTAAGCGAAACCACGTTGCGGTGTTCGGACTTCGCAATGCCCGATAATTCCACTCCATCGGCTAAAATTGCCCCGAAAGTCGCCAAATATTCCTTATATTCTTCGGAAAATGCGGTTTTTAACTCTTTCTCCGCACTGGAAATTTCCTCGGTTGTCGCCGCTTTTAATGGGTACAATTTCGGCAAACCTTTCATTTTTTCTATAATAGCTGACATTTTTATTAAATCCTCCTAATTTTGTTCTGCACGTGATTTCCAATGCTCTTCACGCTCATTTTTCCAGTTGTTGCCCTCGCCGTGGACTTCTGTTGACTTGCTGTTGTCATGCCACAAACTTTGGTTCTTCTTGCCGTCCTTGAAATCGCCCGTTCTGTGTTCTTCTTGGGTCAATTCTACTAATGGCGAATCCTTTTTTTGCCCTAAATGGTGCAACTCTAGCGGCTTTCCTGTCTTGGAGTCCAAAGGTGGCAAACCTCGCTCCATGCGTTCACGATTGGTCATGCCGTCAGCATCTTTGTAATCAAGGTCGATATTCTCTCTAATCAAGCATTTTCGCCCGTTTATCTCAACCTCTTTCAAACCCGCATTTTTCAAGATTTCATATTGTTCCATATTTTCAATGCAATCAATAATTTCGTCCGACCAACCCGTTTCTTCCTTGATTTTAGCCTTTTCTTCATCGGTCAAACCTTTATTTTCGGGCTGTTCGTTCGGATTGGCGGTCTCATATTTTATCACTCCGTCAAGTATTGGATTGTTTGGCTCATTTTTCCCGCCATTTTTCTCGTCTGGCGAGCGAATCCCAGTTTGATTGCCAATTTCCGCCGCTTTCCGCCCAATCGTCGAATCCGCAAACCGTCCCGCACTCTCCTTGGGAGATTCCGACAACTCCGCCGCCTTTTTGCCAATCGGCGAATCCGCAAATCTAGTCCCCGTTTTCCCGACTTCTTTTGACACGTCTGCTATTTTCCCTATATTTGCCACTCCTGCCACTATTGCACGCCCCTTTCGGTTTTCCACATCTCGTAGATTTCAAACCGCTTTTGTGGCTCGTCTTTGCCTAGGCTGAAATGTTCCATTAGGCAATGCACCAAAACCGCTATCACGTCTTCCGAGAAACCTGGCAATTTTTGCCCCACCAAAAACGCCAGCCGTGCCGTAATCTCCGCATTGTCAGCCGATGTCAATATGACTTCTTCCACATTCTCCGTCAACTGTGCCGATAAAGCCAAATATTCCGCCAGTTGCGAAAATTTCTCGTCTTTCCAAATGGAGATTTTTTGGGTTTCTTCGTATTCCATGATAAATCCCTCGATAAATTCCTTTTGCTTGACCGTCAAATTCATGCGCCGCAACGACTGCCGAATCTCCGTCGGGTCAAATTCCAATTTCTCGGAAACTCGCCCTTGAATCATCATGTGGATTATCTGCCGCTGAATCAGCCGTTCGTTGAAAGGTTCGGATTTTTTCGGCTTAAACGGCTCGCCGTCCGTCTTCCACTCCTCCATTTTTACCAAAACAGGCTCTACCCAGTCGTTCTGATAAATCGCCGCAACGCCCGTTTCCAACTTCGCAAGTTCCGTTATCTGCTCGTCATTTAGGTTGGCGGCGTAGCCCACCAATTCTCGGTCGCTTTTCTCGGGCAACCGCAAAATTATTTTCGTGTTCGTGTTGCGAATCGCCGACATATCTAGCAGTCCAGGCGATTGGTCGGCTATGACAAATCCCTCGCCATACGTCCGCATCTCGGCAATCGAATTTGCAAGCATTTCCACCGATTTTCCTATCAAATTAGAACCCTCCGCCGCTTGCTCCGTGCTGGTGCGTTTGAGAATGTTGTGCGCCTCTTCCAGGACGGTAATATGCGAAAGTGGGCTGTTTCGCTTGCCCGAGGTCAGCCGATATTCGCCCAGTTTCATAAGCAACAAGCCCATTATTAGGGATTTCGTTTCCGAGGAACCAACTCGGCTCAAATCTATGATTGTGTTTTCGTCAAACAGCGCCGCATCGGAAATGCCGTCCGTTGTGAAAATCAGCTGATTTAGCCCAGTTGTCAGCGAGTTTATGCGAGTTAGCAACGCACCCGCATAATTGCCCTGCACTTCCGCCGAATAGCGTGAACCGCTGATTATACGCTCGATTTGTGCCGATATTTCCACGAAATTGGGGAAAATGTCGTCCGTGCGCGGGCTGTAATTTTCCGAGCTTACCAAATCCCAACCAGTCGCCTTGTATGCGTTTTCCATGCCCTCTTTGAGGATTGCGGGCATGGCGGCGTACATCGGCCAGCAGACGTTGAAAATTTCAACAAGCCTGTCCAAATGCTCCAAAATGTGGACTTCGGGCGGAAAGCTGAACGGATTTATCCGCAACAATTCCATCAATCTCGGATTTGTGCCGTAAACGGAAACGTCTTTCATGTTGCCGAAAATGTCCTTATATTCGCCTTTTGCGGGTTCGATGACCAAAAACGGCACATCTTCGGCACGCAGTTTGTTAAGCAGCTGATAGACCGTGTTTGATTTACCAGAGCCTGTCGAGCCTGTGATAAACGTGTGCATTGTCAGAGAATCTGCATCGATTTTTACGTCCGTTGAGCCGCTTTCGCCCATCGCAAAAATCTTGCCAAGCGAGAGCAACCGTGCGGCGGCTCTTTTCTTGCCGTATTTGATAACCTCTTTGCCAAAATCGGCGTGTTCGATTACGGGGAAACCATTGACCGATTTTCTCGGAAGTCCCATGTGCAGGGCTAGTTCGTTGCCGCTGACGAGCGCGCCCGCCGTTACGGGGATTGGCATTTGTGCGTTGTAGTTGAAAGTCGGGTGCAGGAAATTTGTGATATAATCCCGCAAAATGGGCAATTTCAGCCTGCCGTTGTGGGCGTTCCACAGATTTATTGCGGACGTTTCCACGCCCGATTTTTCGCCACGCATGAGGGCTTTGTACGTGCCAGCCGCCATTTCGGCGGTTTCCTGGCTGTCCGAGAGGAAGTAGGCGGCACATTCCCACATTCCTAGGCTTTCGCAGTCTTCTATGCGTTTTAGTTGGGCATCTATGCGTTCCAACGTGCTTATTAAAGTCTTGTTTTGGACGGTCAACTGCAAACTTTCCGAACTGCCGCCCGTTAGCCCCTTTGTGTACGTGTAATTTTCCGTTTGCGTGTCCGCTTTGGATTCGTTTACGCTGACGGAATGGGACGTGCCTGTGCTTGTGGACGTGCCGAAAGTGCTGGACGTGCTACTATTGTCTCTTGAAACCGCACCAATCAAACCTGCACCAGTTGCCGTCAATCCTGCAGCAATTAGCGGTGCGACTGCTGGTGCGGCAGCTCCGCCAGTTCCTGCTATTAGTAATGCACCCGCAACAGTTCCGCCAATCGAACTGACTGTACCCATTACATTGCTCAAAGTATTTTGTGGCGCACTATTTGTGCTTTTGCTCTCATTCGTGGTCGTGTTGGAAGTCGTGGAATCCGAGATACTCGTGCCGTAAGTATTGGTCGCACTTTTGCCATACGAAAAAGCGTCCGAAAGGCTAAAACCCTCGTTTGTGGCGTTTGAGATTTGCAAATTCGCAAACGGAGAAAGCCCCGTAAAAACGTCCTCGTAAGCCTTGCGAATCGCCGACAAATCCGCCGCCGAGGTGCTTTTCGCCAACACGACCGCCGTATAGCGTTGCCCCTGCATTGCGAGTGCCAATTTTTCCAAGCCCTGGATAAATTTCTCGTTATTGTTAAATTCTTCGTCCTTGTTGTTGGAGACGCACGAGACGGCGGCGATATTTTTCGTGGGGATTGTGCCGATTAGCTGTTCGGTTGCCTCGTTCATAAAGTCCGCCGTTTTCACGCCTGGGAACTGTCCGCGCAGGGCGTTCAACAGCGTATTTTTCAGCGAACTGGTCGTGTGTTTGTCGTCCATCGAGCGTACGCCCATGTAAAACTCCGTTTTGTCGCCGTTGCTGTCCGCCACGATAAAAACGCCGCAATCAAGCCCCTGCACCGCATTAAACACGGACGCAAATTTGTAAGTGGAATATTCGTCTTTTTGGTAAATCATCTCCGTGATTTTGAACAGCCGAATATCCTCTATTTTACGCCATTTTTCGTCTAGCGGCACAACTTCCAAATCCGTCAACTTGGTCAAATAATTTTTCAAAATGATGTCGTCAACCAGCAGATTTGCCTCTGCCAAGCCCGTTTTCAGTTCGCCGTAGCTTGGCATATCCAACTTTTTCACCTCACCAGGCACGACCACCGCACCCGCACTAGAAATGGGCGGCGGATCTTTATAAATCCTATCGCCGCCACCTTGACCCATTAGGTCAATGCTAGTTTTTTTATAACCGTTTTCCATAACTACCTCCTAAAAGTCAAAACCCAAAACCTTGGGGGCTCTGCCCCCAAACCCCCGCAAGGAGCGCGCCCCTTGACCCGCTCTTTTTTACAGGGAATTTTGTGAGTTTTGCAATTTTTTGTTTTGGGGCGGTTAATATCCGCCCGTTTTTTGAATTTTGCCTGTTTTTGTGTACTTTTTTACGTTATTCCCAATCAATCAGAAAAACGCTACCCGCCTACCTGACGGACGGTCAGGTAGGGGCGACCGTCCTCGGTCGCCCGTCCCTTGCGAAACGTTCAAATCGATGACAACAGGATAATATCCGCCCCTACGAAACACGCAAACGTTGATTTTGGGGCAAACGGCAGAAAATCGCCAATATTTCGCCATTTTGCGAGGGACGGGCGACCGAGGACGGTCG
>WRKK01000256.1 GCA_009782245.1 Defluviitaleaceae bacterium
CCGAGGACGGTCGCCCCTACAGGGACGCATATTGTAGGGGCGACCGTCCTCGGTCGCCCGTCTCGTTTGGTTTCGGTCGCCCGTTTTACAACCCACTAAAATATTCCGCACAATATTTCAGCCATTTCAAATTATATTCCTCGCCATTCAAAACAGTCATATCAAAAACGCTGTAAATATGCCGATTTTCGCAAGCCGCCACAAAATCCAAAATATAATCTTCCGAAAAATCTTCGTAAACAAAAATTTTTGCAAAACCTAAATTTGCGGCGGCTTTTAGCCGTGTATGCCCGTCCAATGCAATAAGTTTGCCGCCACGCCCCATTATTGGGATATACACAGCCTTTTCCGAAACCAGCCAATTTTGGCAATCCGCCAATTTTTGCTGACTTATGTAAAATTGGCTTGGCTGAATTTTGGAAATTTCCACTAATTGCAACTTTTGCGGCGGTTTTTGCATTAAAACATTGCCCTGCACATCGCATATTTTGTGGATAAAATTGGAATATAGCAAAAATTCTTGTATTGCGGCTTGAATAAAGGTTTTTTCGGTTGCAGAGGTTGATAACACGGCGGTTTGCCCCCGTATCTCAAAAAAATAGGTTGACTTTTTATTGGATTTTGTGTCCTCGCTAAAAAAGCAACACGCCCCGTTTTGTAATTGTTGGGGTGTGAAAATGTCGGTGTTGGTTGGGGTGGCTCTTGTTATTGTTGGGGTTGACATGATTTTCCTCCTTTTCTACACGGGTTGCGTTGTCGTAGGGGCGAACGTCCATCTGCGTACACTTTTATTGAAACATTGGGGATTAGACGGACGGGCGACCGAGGACGGTCGCCCGTTTTTCTCCAACCAATCAGCCCGTTGCACCCCCAACGAATTACACCCGCCTGTTGCCTATAATTTTTGTTATGCAAATTCCGCCAACACCGCCCCCAGCCTACAAAGCGGCAAGCCGACAACCGTATAAAAATCCCCGTCTATTCGTTCCACTAGCAATGCACCTTTGTTTTGGATTGCGTACGAACCCGCCTTGTCAAAGGGTTCGCCAGTGGCTATGTAGTCCCAGATTTGCCTGTCGGTTAGTTTTGCCATAAAAACTTTGGTGCTTTCCACGAATGTGCTGATGTAGCCGCCTTTTGCGACCGTTACGCCCGTATGCACCACGTGCATATTGCCCTGCAACCGTGAGAGCATCGCAAACGCCGCCTGTTGGTCTGCTGGCTTGCCCAAAATTTCGCCGCCTATGTGCACAACCGTGTCCGCGCCAATTACAACCGCATCCGAAAAATTCGGCTCGGTTAAGCCGTCCCGCACAAATAACGCCTTTTTGCGGGATAAAATCTGCACAAGTTCGGTCGGGTCGGTCGTCTGCTCCGAATCCTCGTCTATGTTGGCGGGTTTTACCGTAAAATCAAAACCCGCCATTCTCAAAAGTTCACGCCTGCGCGGCGATTCCGATGCCAAAATTATCATATCCACCACTTACCTATCATAAAATTCTGCTTGCGTTTCGTACAGCCGTTTGTATTCGCCGTTGTTCTGCAATAACGCCTCGTGGCTGCCGTCTTCCACAATTTCGCCGCCCTTGAAAACGACAACCCTGTCCGCCAGCGATGCCACGCTGATTCTGTGCGTTACCGTGATTACCGTTTTCCCCGCCGACATTGCCATGTACTGCTTGAATACCTCTGTCTCGGCAAGCGGGTCGAGGTTGCTGGTCGGCTCGTCCAAAATGACGAAATCCCGCCCACGGTAGTACGCACGGGCAATCGAAACTTTTTGCCACTGTCCGCCCGATAAATCCGTGCCGCCTATATCCTTGCCCAGCACGGTGTCCTTGGTGCGTTCGTCCGAAAAGTCAAACGCCGCAAAATTGAGAGCCTCGTCTATCTGCTGCTCGTCGCGCGGACGGGCGACATCGCCCAAAAATACGTTGTCCGCAATGGTAAACGTCTCAAACTTTGCCGTTTCCTGAAACACGTACGACATGGAATCGTATCTATCCGCAAAATTTATGGTTGACACGGGTTTTCCGTCCAACAAAATCTCGCCGGCGGACGGGGCTAACATTCCCGTCAACAGCTTAATAAATGTGGTTTTGCCCGCGCCGTTTTCGCCGACAAACGCCACTTTTTCGCCCTTTTTAATGGAAAAATTTACGCCGTTAATGCGGATTTCGTCCGTCAGCGGATAGCGGTATGTCAAGTTTTTCACGTCAATTTGGGATATATCCATTTTACCCGCCGCCGCCGCCGTTGCGACCTGTTCGTCCAAATCCAGCAGCTCAAAAAATTGCGATGCCTCGTTTTTCTTGGAGATAAACTCCGAAAAACTAGCAAACAGGCTACTTGTGCTGCCGATTAGCGTTTGTATCAAAATAAACACCGCACCCAGCGCCCCGACCGAAATAAGCCCTTGGGTTAGCAAAATTATTGCGAAAATTTGCGCCACAATGCTTGCAATATTCGTGATAAACCCGCTAACCGAGCCTAGCAGAAAGACCACCAGCTGATTTTTCTTTTCGCGCACGGTGTAATCGTCGGCAAGCACTTTCCATTTTGCGAAAAAGAAATCGAACAAGTTGAGCGCCTTTACCTCGCTTGCCGACTGCCCGACCATTACGCCCTGGTAATAGTCCGATTCCCGCAAGACTTTTTGGTTATCCCGCGAAAACTTGAAATTTAGCTTGTTGCCGACATAGGTTGTGTACAACGTGGGCAACGGAGCCAGCAAAACAAGCAAAGTCAGCCACGGGTTAAAAATAAACAACGATGCCGCCACCGCCACCACCGACACAATTTTGGCGATAATCAAGTAGCCCCGCACCATGACGCTCTGTTGCAAGCCGCTCCAACTGCCGCCCATCGCCTCAAAACTGCGGTTGATTATGTCGTTTATGCGCGGGACTTCCATATAATCGGGGTACAGCCGCTGAATTTTCGCCAGCATTTTCGTTTGATATTTTTCTTGCAAGCGGTTACTTTGCACCGCATTCAGCCGCTCGATGTCCTCGTAGCCCTCGGTAAAACGCTGAATAAGGTGGCTAACAAATCCGATAACCCAAAACAGCACCAAAAGCCCGACCAGCGTTAAAATTTGGCTAGTTTGCACGGTTTGTATGCCGATGTATGCGTGGGTTGCGTCCAAATATCTTGCCCAAACAAGGGCAGATACGGGCTGCAAAATGCTGACGATTATCGCAAGCCCTAAAAACACGCCGCAAATTACCTTCGCCGACGAAAACACGTCTTTGAAAAGGCGTATTAGGTAGGACATTTTTAGCGGGTTCTCTTTTAGAATATCCCGCTCGAATGCGGCGGTGTTGTCGTCAAACTTGACGGTGTATATCGGTGCTGTTTCAGTTTGGTTTTTAGTTGACATTTTGTAACTCCTTTACTTTTTCGATGGGCAGGTTTAGTCCGTTTGCCACTTGTTCTGGGGAAAGTCCCATTGCTTCGGTAATTTGCCTAGTAACCTGTTCGGTAACTTGCCTAGTATTTTGCTCAATCTGTTCTGCAATCCGTTCTTCTAGCCGTCTCACTAGCAAGTAATTAAGGCGTTCTTCTCCCGTTTCTTCAGACTTCACAAAAGCAAGGTCTGCAATGCTAGGGTTTTTTTCGGCAAGTTCTTTGAATATTTCCGTAAAGAAGTCAATGTCGTCCTTGCTTAGTGCAAATGTTTGCATTTTTAGGTCAACTCCTCTATTTTTTCAATGGATAACTTTGTTAGCCGTGAAATTTGTTCCATGGAAAGCCCCATTGCTTTTGCCTCTTTTAGTGTTTCTAAAGTTTTTTCCCAGGTAGCCTGCTCGGTATTTTCCCTAATTCGGTCGTTTATCTTAAAGCTACTGAAAATAGCGTCTTCAAAAGTAGGGTCTTCGTCTGCAAGTTCTTTTATTGCCTCTGCAAATGTTTGCATTTTTAGGTCAACTCCTCTATTTTTTCAATGGGCAAATCTACCAGGCTTGCCACTTCTTCGACTGAAAATCCTTTTTTTAACGCTTTTTTTGCTATTTCTAAAGTTTTTTTCAAGAGCAGGTCGTTTATCTTAAAGCTGCTGAAAATAGCGTCCTCAAAAGTAGGGTCTTCGTCTGCAAGTTCTTTTATTGCACTTGCAAATGTTTGCATTTTTAGATCAACTCCTCTATTTCTTCAATGGATAACTTTGTTAGCTGTGAAATTTGTTCCATGGAAAGCCCCATTGCTATTGCCTCTTTTAGTATTTCTAAAGTTTTTTTCAAGATCAGGTCGTTTATCTTAAACCTGCTAAAAATAGCGTCCTCAAAAGTAGGATCTTCGTCTGCAAGTTCTTTTACTATGTCTGCAAATGCGTCCACTCCTACCACCTCCTTAAATGTCCTGTTGTTGGCTTGCAACATTCTAACCACATAAATATTTTTGTTGTCAAATATGTTCAGCTGTTCGCACATACCTTTAATGGTTTTTGCGTCTTCTATGGTTAGGTTGCTGCGTAAGCTATGTAAAAACAAAGCACCATCTTTCGCCAACTTCTTAGTCTGAACTATCTGCACGGGGATTTTTTCGCCTAGCACGTGATATATCCCGTTGCCTTTGTTTACTATCTTTTGTTGCCATTCGCTTGCCAAGTGCTTTTGCAGGGATTTTGGGTACATTGTTAGCACAATCGTCATCGTTATTTGTTTCAACGGTATTTTGTTTTGCGATGCGTACAACTTCGCATACGCCAGCACTTTCCAGTAATCCCACACAGAGAAGTAATCTTTTTCGGATTTGTACTCTATTAGGTTGTACCGCTTGAAAAACCGTGCTATATCGTGGTCTAGCGGCTTGGTGCTTTTGTTTTTGATTATAACGTCTATTTTTAGCGATTCCTTGCTTAACTCGTGTTCCTTTTTATATTCTAGCACATCTTTGAATTGGCGTAAATCCAACTGCAAGCCCTCAAAAAAGGGATCGTGCCAATAAATTTTGCCCTGGTCTGGCGTTAGCGATTCTGGGCTTTGGGCCTGCCTGTCAGCAGACATGGTGGGATTATCCAAATGCACCCCGCCTTTCGTTGGAGATTTTACTCCTCATTCATATGATACCATTGTTTTTGCGCGTTGAACATAGTCGAATAAATGCCGTCTGTCTGCATTAGTTGCTCGTGTGTGCCTGTTTCTTGGATTTTGCCGCCTGCGATAACAAAAATTTTATCCGTGATAAGCGTAGAGCCTAGCCTGTGCGTGATAAAAATTGCCGTTTTGCTGGCGGTCATTTCGGCGAACTCTTTGTATAGGGCGGCCTCTGCCATTGGGTCTAGCTGCGAGGTTGGCTCGTCTAGTAGCAGGACGGGCTTATCGCCCATAAACGCCCGTGCAATGGCTATTCTTTGCCATTGTCCGCCAGATAAATCCACGCCGCCGTCAAAATCTCTGCCCAAAAGTGTGTCGTATTGGCTTTCAAACTTTTCGGCGAACTCGTCGGCTTTGCCCTTTTGGGCGGCGGTTTTTATTTTGTCAAGATTGCCAATATCGTCCACGTAGCCCACGCCGATGTTTTCCGCCACGGTAATGCTGTATCGCAAAAAATTTTGGAAGACAGGCCCGAATATTTTTGTGCGGACACTTAGCGGATACTCGTCCAAATTTTTTCCGCCGACCAAAATTTCCCCTTTATCGGGCGAAAACAAGCCTAGCAGCAGCTTTATCATTGTGGATTTGCCCTCGCCGTTTTCGCCCACAATGGACGCTTTTTCGCCGCTGGCAACCTTAAACGAAAGCCCCCGCAAAATATCGTTTTCCGTGCCAGGATATTTGAACCACACGTCCTTAAATTCTATGTCAAAGGTGGCGGGCAGCTCGGTTTGGGTGGCGACGGGCTCGTCGGAGAGGTTGAAAAATTTATCGTAAAAATCGAATGTATTTATGTGAAACGGTGCCCATTTGAACATAAAGGTAATGCCCCCCAACTGCGGGTACAAATTTGTTAAAACAAGCCCACTGACGGCGATAAACGTCCCAACGGAGATTTCGCCGTTGACAAAAAACAGCAGCAAAATTATTGCGTTGCCAACCGAGGCTAGGCGTGTTATGTTGCTATGTAGTAAGATGTTGCGGATATTGCGGAAAAAGTAGCTTTCGTAATCACGATTGCGTTCGTTCAGCTTTTTTTCGTAGTTGTCGACAAGGAAATCGGCAGTACCGAACGCCTTTACATCGCGGACGAACTGGCGCGACCGCAGGAATCCGCCCAATGCGGAGTATTTGCGTTCTTTTTTCCAGTAAGTTTCCATTTCGTTGTAAATATTCTGGTTGGTGCGGGACGACAGGTAGGTTTCCAAAATAACGGGAACAAGCACGGTAAGCAGCAGCCACCAGCGAATATTGCCGATTATGACAAGTACGCCAACAGAGCCGATAATGCCGGCAGTAAACTCGCTAAGGTACATCGGCCACAAATGCCGCACGGAATTTTCTACACGGTTACAGGCTTTGTCGATTATTTCCATGGATTCCTCGTTTTCAAAATGCTCATACTTGATGGTTTTCAGCTTTTTGAGGATTCGCTCTTTGTAGGCTGTGCGGATAATCAAAAGCGAGCGTTTTTCAACATAGTTGAAAATATACCCGTTGGTAAGATAGGGCAAAACTGCCATTACAGCCACCAGTACAAGAAAAATGTAATAATCGGAAAAGGGCATTTCGCCCTGTGCGACAGCAAGTCCGCCGTCAAATACGTTTTGGCGCACAAATACGCCAAACGGGAAAAGCAGCCCCGATATTATAAAGCAGATAAAGGCTATTGTTGCCATAGCGGGTGCTTCAGCGAACATTATCGCTAGAATGTCTTTGTAGGCTTTTAGTATACGTTTCATAGTGTCTCCTTTTTTGAGATTAGTAGAGTAGGACTATTTTCTATTATGACACAAAAACGGCGGGGTGTCAAATTTTGTAATAAAATAAGCCCAACGGCCACAAGGCACAAGGCACAAGGCACAAGGCACAAGGCACAAGGCACAAGGCACAAGGCTTATTTTTATTATCTCATGTATATTCAAAAATGTCAATCCCTGCAAAAATTTTTTTACATGGCACAAAAGCAAGTCGGTTAGCGGGGTTGGCTTGCTTTTGTGGGGGTTAGTCTTTTATGGGGGGGCGATTTCGGCTTGGCTGGGTTGTCTTTGGCGAGGAGGGTTTTTATTCTTTTTGGGTTTGTGCTAATTGGGCTTTTAGGCGAGCGATTTCGGCTTGCATTGTTTGCATTGTTTGTTGCTCTTTTTGTAATTTTTCTTGCATTGCTTGTTGCTCTTTTTGCCTTGCCTGTTGCTCTTTTTGTAACTTTTTTTGCATTGTTTGTTGCTCTTTTTGTAACTTTTTTTGCATTGCTTGTTGCATCGCCTCAATAGTAGGCCGCATCATATCTTTCCCCTGCTCTATTGCTTGATCCCAAGCACTTATAAATGGCTCTTGTGATACGTTTAACATATTTTCTAACTCCTCTCTGGCGGGGTTGTCTTTGGCTATGTATTCGTTTTTTATTCCCAGTATCATTGCTTTGTGGGCTTGTTGCATTTGTGCCGCCGCTTTTCCCGATATTTTTTCTTCTTGGAACAGCTGGTATATTTTGGCGGCTATAGTTTTTATTTCGTCTATGAAACGCCGTCCTATTTGCTCGTCTGACGGTTTTTTGGCGAACTCTTGCTTGAATTTGTTTAGCAAAAATGGTAGCAATAACGCCTTGCCGCCGCTCGCTAGGCTTTGCACATCTTGCTCCCATAGCTTTATTACTGGGATTTTTTGTATTATTTCTTGGTTGTTTGCTACGTATTTTACGGTGTACTCTGCGGGGGCGGTGCTTTTTTCTACCTGTATCAAGATTTCTTGAGGTAGGTGGATTGTTATTTCGTGCTGGTTGTCTAGGTTTTTGTTTGCTAGGCTTTGTAGTAAGCCGTGTAGTTTGTATTCCACCAAGCGGAATAGGATTGTTTTGTCGTGTTGCGTTTGCACCTCTAGCAAAAATTTGTCGCCGTTTATAGAAA
>WRKK01000257.1 GCA_009782245.1 Defluviitaleaceae bacterium
TACAATAAATTTTCTAACGACATTATCAAAACTTGCCTAAATATGCAAAGCCCTAACCAAGTTCTGGCAAAATTTTTAGCTGTTATGTTTTAGTTATTGCCGTTTTTATATCACTAAATTTTTTTGTAACCTATGTTTGACACTTCTACAAAAAAATTAAAAAAATTTCCCAACCCCCTTGACAAACAAAAACGACACGTGTAGAATAATAGTTACTACATATGTAGAAATTTCCAAAGGAGTGATTCATATGAAATCCAAAAACCCTCTCAAAGCCGCATTATTACTAGCTTTCGCAATACTAACACTTGCGACCGCTTGCCATGCGGAAAACACCGCAACCGCCGCAAATCCCGAATTTTCCGCCACTTTCCCTGCCCTGCACATTACTACAACCCTACCAATCCACCGCCGCATTTGGGAAAACGCCGCAATCACGCTGTCCAACGCCGCCGACCCAGCCCACAATTTTACCAACGCAACCGCTCGCATACGTGGGCGCGGCAATTCCTCGTGGCTACTGGAAAAACAGCCGTTCCGCCTGCGGTTCGACGAGCCGCTGACCATGCTCGACTCCGACCACGCCGCACGAGACTGGACTTTCATCGCCAACCACGCCGACAAATCCCTGCTCCGCAATTACAGCGCCTACCACCTCGCAAGCCTGCTGGACGGCATGAATTTTGCACCATTCGCACGGTTCGTGGACGTGTATTTCAACGGCGAATATCAGGGCGTTTTCATGTTGAGCATCCAGGTGCAACAAGCCCCCGGCCGCGCGGAACTCGCCTACCACGCCGATCCCACGCAAAGCGAATTTCTATTTGAAATGGATTGGCACGTGCCGAACGACGACGACAGCGTGGAGGGCGTTACGTACATCACCGTCAATGGGCGGCATTACGACATTCTTTACCCAAGCGGCGGCGATCTCACGGCGGCACACGTGGAATATCTGCGGCAGTACATCACGCAGGTGGAAAACCTCGCCGTTGCCCAAGATAACGCCATTTTCGACCTTATCGACCTGCCGTCTTTCGTAGATTTTTACATCGTACAAGAATTTTTCAAGAATCCAGATGTGGAATCGTCTAGCGTTTTCATGCAAATTCTCGGGCAGGGCGGCGAGCGGCGGCTGCACATGGGGCCCGTTTGGGATTTTGACATTGCCGCTGGAAATGCCTATTTTCAGGGCGATACCCTACAAGGCTATCCGTATGGGTACAGTCCGCACGGCTTGTGGGCTGGCTGGGTGCATTTGTGGTATCGCAATCTGTTGCAAATGCCCATTTTCTTTGACGCAGTCGCCATGCGGTGGGCGGAAATCCGAGATGTCGAAATTCGGCAGACAATCGACCACATAAACGCCACCGCAAGCCGCTATCAATCGGCATTTGAGCGGAATTTTGACCGTTGGGGAATCATGGGTGAATATATCCGTCCCAATCCGCCAGAAGTGGTCGAAATTGCGACTTTTATAGGGCAGGTGGAATATTTGGTCAATTTCTTGGAAGTGCGAAAACTCGGATTTGACCAATTTTTCCGATTATCTTCCGAAAACGAGGTGCAACCATGATTCACAAGATAACAAAGATGTTCGTGCAGTTTTCGGCGGTTGTGGTGGCATTTCTGAAATTCCGCCGCATTTTCTCGAAAATGGACGATTTTGTGCGGCGGCGGCTCGGCAAAAAACCTGTGCTGTATCTGCTAGAATATCACGTTGCCGACCATTGCAACCTCAACTGTGCGGGCTGTTTTCACTTTTCTAATCTGGCGAAAACGCAAGATTTTCCCAGCTTGGTGGAGTTTCGCCGAGATTTGGCACGGCTGGCGGAATTGTACGCAAATATCCGCACTATCCGCCTAATGGGCGGCGAACCGCTGTTGAATCCGCAGGCGGCGGAATTTATCGCCGCCGCAAAATCGGCGTTTCCGAGGGCGAGAGTGCATTTGCTGACAAACGGCTTGCTTTTCGGCAAACTGGACGGCGAGCTGCTTGCCGCCGTGAAAGCCCACGATGTGGAGGTGCAGGTTTCGCTGTACAAGCCGCTCGTTCCGCTTAAATCCGCCATGTTACGGCATTTTCGGCGGCATGGGATTCGCCACAGCATCAGTCCGCCAATCACGAAATTTGCCCAATATATCAACACGGCGGGCGATTCCGTGCCAGCGGAGAGCGTTCGGCAATGCCCTGCCTCTCGTTGCACGTTTTTGGGCGGCGGCAAGATTGCTCGCTGTCCATTGCCGTTTAACATTGGCTATTTTACGGCATTTTCGGGCGAAAAAATTGATATGTCGCACGAAAAAATCGACATTTACGACCAACATTTGGACGGCTTTATATTGAAGAAACGGCTGAATCAACCCATGGAATCATGCCGATATTGCGGCAAATTGCGGTGGTTTGAGTGGCGACAGGACGGCGGTTGCGAAAATTTTCAAAATAAAAATTTTTAAAAATAAAAAAATAAAATTTTCGCAAAATGCCTAATTTACGGCGTTTTCCCAAAGCACGAAAAATTTTTTGAAAATTTTTTTGAGAAATCGCTTGACAAAATAAAACTACACGTGTAGAATAATAGTATCTACTACAAATGTAGAAACGGCGGAGCGGTGTGGGGCAAAAAATGCCGTAAAATGGGCATTTTCGCACCAAAATCAACGCCGCCGCCGATAGAAAGGAAAGTGAGAGTATGAAAAACGGAAAAAGAAAGATTTTTCCAAAAATCCTGTTATCCGTGGCGATGATGGGTGCGTTGGGGGTTTGTGTATGGGTTTTGGGGGCGTTGTTTAGCCACGAGCCGATAGTCGCGCAAGCCGCCGAGGTAGGCAGTGGGCAGAGTGTCGAGCAAATGCAGGCGGAAATTTCCGAATTGCGTGCGTTGATACAGTCGTTGTTGCAGAGTTTGAGCGGACAGCAAGCTGCACAACCAGCCCAACAGGCAGGAATTCCCACGATTTCGTCCCAGCAAGCGAGGGATTTGGCGTTCCAATTCGTGGGGAGCGGTACGGTCGGAGAATCGCTGTTTTTCAGCGAAAACGGCGTGCCGATGTTTGAAGTGGAGGTCATAACGGGCAACATTCGTTACACCGTCCACATTAACGGCGAAACTGGGCATTTGGTGCGGATGAGCCGCTCGGACGTTGCGCCGCCGGTTACGCCAGTTGCGCCGATTGCGCCGATTCCGCCGATTGCACCGATTACACCAGTTCCCACGCCACCAGCGACAAATTGGTCGTCGCCAAATTGGTCGTCGCCGTCGCCAGGCGGTTCGTGGGGATCGGCTTCGCCAGGCGGTTGGGGTAGCGCCTCGCCTGGTGGCTGGGGTAGCTCCTCGCCAAGGCGGTAAATTAGGGGTTTTGCGAAGTTAAAATCCAACGTGTAACAAAAATTTGGCAGACAGCAGGGGCGGACATTGCAGTTCGCCCTTGCTAGATGTTGGGAAATGTGATATAATAGATATAATAAAGGTTTTGAGGTGGCGGAATGTTGGGATTTTTGGTGGTTTTGGCAAGTCTTGTCTTCATTTTTGCACAGTTGCAAATTTGGAGTTTTTGGCGTTCTGAATTTTACCAAAGGCATAAAAAATGGCTTGTTTGTGGGATTATAACGGCGGTCTATGCGGCGTTTGCCTTTGTGAATTTGGGCGATTTTCGGTCGCCGCAAAGTTCGTTTTTCGGCGAAATGGGCGAAAATTCGGCGGTTGTGGTGGATTTTGGGCAAATTCAGCCTGTGGAATATATCCAATTTATGACTGGTGCGAGTTATGAACAGGTGTTTTTGTTGGAATTTTCCTATGACGGCGAATTTTGGGGCGGAGATTTTTTCATAGAAACGGGACGTGCGTTCGCCTGGGATATACGGCAACTAATTGTGCAAACGCAATTTATCCGCATTACTCCTATCTCGGACGATTTACGAATCTCGGAAATGGGATTTCGCACGGCTGTGGATACGTTTATCTCGGTGGCGGCGGTTTCCGAGAATGGAGCGGCGTTGTTTGACGAACAGGATTTGCTGCCCTTGCAAGCCCTTGATTATATGCACTCCTCGTACTTTGACGAGATTTATTATCCGAAAACGGCGTATCAACTGATTCACGGCTTGCCGATTTACGAATGGACGCATCCGCCGCTGGGCAAGGTCATAATTGCGTGGGGAATCGAGATTTTTGGGATGACTCCGTTCGGCTGGCGATTTATGGGAACGCTCGCTGGCGTTGTGATGCTTGTGCCGTTTTATCTGCTTGCGTGGGAGATTTTTAAGGGAGAAAAAGGCGAGTTTTGGGCTGGATTTTGCACATTTATTTTCGCATTTGATTTCATGCACTATGTGCAGACGCGCGTGGGTGCGATTGATTCGTTTGTGATTCTGTTTATTTTGGCGATGTTTTACTTTATGTACAAATATAGTCGGCTGGATTTTGAGAATTTGCCGCTGTGGAAGACGTTCGTGCCGCTGCTATTTTCTGGGATTTTTATGGGGCTTGCGGTCGCCACAAAATGGTTTGGGCTGTACGGTGCGGCTGGGATTGCGGTCATTTTCTTTGTGATAGTGGGCAGAAACGCCGTTCGGCACAGACGGAGTGAGGATTTTGAGAATTTCCGAAAATTTTCCGAGAAAATTATTGCGACTTTTGCCGTCTGTTTGGGATTTTTCGTTGTAATCCCTGCGGCAATTTACGTGTTAAGTTATATCCCATACGGCGGCGTGAGCAGCGTGTATAGCGGCGGTTTTTGGGAGGTTTTTTGGCTAAATCAGGCGGATATGTTGGATTTTCATCTGTATGCAATGATAGGCGTGGAGCATAGATTTGCCTCGCCGTGGTGGGAATGGCTGATAAATTGGCGACCGATGTTGTATTATGATGTTACGTTGCCAAGCGGCTTGCGGCAGGGGATAAGTGCGTTTGGCAATCCGATAGTGTGGTGGGCTGGACTTCCTGCGTTGATTTACGTTATTTATCGGGTTTTTGTTGGGTTTTTAAAGGGCAAAAACTCTGAAAATTTCGTGCCGATGTTTTTAGTGGTGGGATATTTTGCGTTTTTAGTGCCTTGGTTTTTCGCTGGCAGGGTAACTTTTATATATTATTATTTTGCGAATGCGGCGTTTTTGGCGTTGATGATTGGGTTTGCGGTTAGGGAAAACTCGGAAAGTTCTCGTGGGCGGATTGCGGCTTGGGTTTTTGCAGGGGTGGCATTTGGGTTGTTTTTGCTGTTTTATCCTGTTATAACTGGGATTCCTGTGGGATTGGAGTTTGTTTTGAGATTTTTGCGGTGGGGGTTTATGCGGGAGTGGGTGTTGGTGGTGGAGTGAGGGGGAAATCAAGGTTTTTGGCTTTCCGTTGTCTAGATAGTCTGTTTCGGACGGATTATTTTTCAGCGATTCGCTAAAATTTACGTCTTTTTCCCAAAATTCTGGCAATGTTACGGCTAGTCTTGCGAAATGTTTCAAGTCCAAATCTGCCACATCTACATTTCGAAAATTCATGTTTTGTCGTGAGGCAAATTGGTTGTGGCAGATATTAGCTGTTTAGAGGTTTCGAGCGTTATTTTAATATTTGTCGATGCACATTAAAATTCTTCTTTAACCACCCCCATTTCCTCCGCAATCATGCTCCACACGTTATGTTCACAGAGCACTCTCTCAAAACGAGAGCAATTCAACGCCGTTGCCGATATTGCCCAAACAAAATTGCAACAAATGCTTGTTAAGCATATATTTATGGGCTTTTTCAAGTTTTCCTCGACGAAACGGTGTCGGCATGGAGTTTCCGTGCGGAAAACACAGAGCAATTTCCCCACTCAATCAGCGACAACGCCCTATTATCCGAGTATTTACACATTTCCCTACCTCGATTTTATTATGCAACAAAATTTTTTCAAAAAAATTTGACAAACATTTTTCCATGTTGTATACTGAGGATAGTAAGGTTGAAATTGCTTAAGAAGTTGACGAGGAAAGGGGACACCATGAATTTTGAAATAATGGCAATCAAATGCACCAGCACGGGCGATGGAATAAACCTAGTCTGTGCCCCAAACTGCTCCGTCTTGGAGTTTTCACGGCGTGTGCGGTTCAACAACATTTGCCCAACGATACAAATTTCGCCTAACAAAGCGGTAATCAACACGGTGTGCGGCGGCGATTGTACGGCTATTCCTGCAGGGATAACCATAAACGGCGGCTGCTAAGGGTTTCACAAGGAGGTAAACGTATGAATTTCGAAGTAATTGCTATGGAATCGGTATGCGGCGACAGCCCCAGGACGACAAATGTAGTTTGTACCAACAGTTGTCTTGCGGACTGGCTCGAACGCCAAAGGGAACGAGGGCGGCGAACTACTAACATTACTTGCCCAGGTGCTCCCAACACGCCGAAAATGTTTAATGCCGTATGTGTCGCAAGTTGCTGGGCGACTGGGGCACGTGTTTTTAATGGCATATGCCGTTAGCTGTGGCGGCGGACGTTGGCAAGGTTAGGTTGTAAGGTAGGTTGCAGGTTGGGTGTGAATTTTACGCCCAGCCTGCATAAAGTGGCTGTTTTCGTGTGTGTTTGGCACTTCGGCAACATGGCTGTCTCAAAATGTTATATGCGAAGACTAGAAAAGAGGGAAAATTATGGATTTTGAAATTATCAATATCGACGGAGACAAAGAGAAAAATACGCCAATAGACATAGATTGCTCCTGCAATATGGTCTGTGCCTGTAATGTGGATTGTTCATGTTCGGGACTGTCTTCGGAAGTTGATTTACTGGAGCGAGATTAGGCAGAAATGCGGAGTGGGCGTTATTTTTCGTTCGCTCTGCGGCTTTTCCCCAATCGACCGCCACGGGACTGCTAGGGGGGTGTTGTGAAAAATTTCGAAAAATCTTGACGAAGTGGCGTTTTTGTGTTACGATTTTAGCATAAAGTAAGCGAAACGGAGTGATATGCTTGAAATATACTAGAACACAGCGAAACACAGTTGAAATGGAGAACGCTATCAGCTTTCGGCAATATGTCGAGGGCCTGGAAGAACGCTATCGTGAAGACCGTCAAGCATTTAAAGAAGAATTATACCGACTAGACAAACACAGAATCGCCGACAACGAAAAAGCAGAAAAAAGCCGCAAGGAAGATTTCGCTAAATTTCAAGAGGAAATCGCCACTTTCAAAATAGACCTGCACAAAACTTTCCGAAACAACATCTTTATACCCCTTATAATAGCTTTGGTGGTCGTAATTGCAGGTTTGTTTCTTCCATTCGCCTTGTCAAATTGGCGTGATTTTATTGCACCACCGCAAACACAGCCAACAACTGAAACAGTCGCAACCACCGAATGAAATTAATCTTTGAGAAAGTAGCATTTTTGTTTAGCATAAAACAAACGAAACGGAGCGATATAAATGAAATACACGAGAATACAGCGAAATACGGTTGAAATGGAGAACTCTATCAGCTTTCGGCAGTATGTCGAGGGTTTGGAAGAACGCTACCGAGAAGACCGTCAAGCATTTAAAGAAGAATTACAACGATCGGACGAACGTAGGGCTGCCGATAACGAAAAAGCAGAAAAACGCAGAATCGCCGACAACGAAAAAGCAGAAAAAAGTCGCAAGGAAGATTTCGCTAAATTTCAAGAGGAAATCGCCACTTTCAAAATAGACCTGAACAAAACTTTCCGAAACAACATCTTTATACCCCTTATAATAGCTTTGGTGGTCGTAATTGCAGGTCTGTTTCTTCCAATCGCCTTGTCAAATTGGCGTGATTTTATCGCACCACCGCAAACACAGCCAACAACTGAAACAGTCGCAACAACCGAATAATCTTCAACCCCCCTATCTTTGAGGGTTTTTGTGAGATATGTAGAAATTTCATTACAAAACACAATTAAATTTGTCAAAATTCAACAAACCAAAACCCCTACTTCAACTCATGTGCAAACGCACCGCCCATTTTGGAAAAGTCCCGCCTTCTAGCCTTGCGAAATTCCAAAAAACACTACCGTATGGCGTGTCCTTACTTATTGCATCAAAATCAAAGGTAAACTTGAAGTAACTCAACAAATCCAGCCCAAGCAAAAAACTCAAATCCACAC